>NZ_JBJGYN010000068.1:0-20120 GCF_054050015.1 Geodermatophilus sp. SYSU D01176
CCCCCCCCCCCCCCCCCCCCCCCCCCCCCCCCCCCCCCCCCCCCCCCCCCCCCCCCCCCCCCCCCCCCCCCCCGGGAATGGGGGTCAGGACCTGGCGCGCAGGCCCTGGAAGGTCGTGACGACGAGTGCGTCGGCGAGGTCGTCGGCGGACAGGCCGCCGTCGGGTCGGTACCACTCGGTCAGTGAGTTGACGGTGCCGAACAGCAGCCGGCTGGTGATGGCGGGGTCGACGTCGGGACGGACGTCGCCCTCCTCCTCCGCGGCGCGCACCAGGTCGGTGACGACGCGGTCGAACTGACGACGTCGCTGGAGGGCCGCCTGCTCGACCGGGGAGTTGCCGCGCACCCGCAGCAGCAGGGTGACGAACGGCAGCTCGGCGGCGAGCACGCGCACCGATCCCCGGACGACGTGCTCCAGACGGTCGATGGCCGGGCCCGTGGTGGCGCCCGGCTCCTCCGTGACGGCGAACAGCGCGTCCAGGGCCCGGTCGAGCGCGAGCCGGAGCAGCTCGACCTTGCTGGACACGTGGTGGTAGATCGCGGACTTGGTGACGCCGAGCCGCGTGGCGAGCTCCTCCATGCTGGTGGCGTCGTAGCCGCGCTCGTTGAAGACCGCGACGGCGATGTCGAGCAGGGAGTCCAGCGAGTGGCCCGGACGTCCCCGCCGCCCGGTGGTGGTGCCGGCTGCGGTCACGCGCGGTCCCGGTGGTCGTAGATCCGCTTGAGCTTGCCCATCGACCGGGCCAGGGTCTCGGGGTCGACCACCAGGACCTCGATGCTCGTCCCGACCGTGTCCTTGACCGCCTTGGCCACCTCGGCCGCGGCACCGGCCCGGCGCTCGGCCGGACAGTCGGGACGCGCCTCGATCCGGCAGGTCAGGTGGTCCATCCGGCCGCGCGTGGTCAGCTCCAGGGCGAAGTGCGGGGACAGCCCCGGGGTCCGGAGGACGATCTCCTCGATCTGGGTCGGGAAGAGGTTGACCCCGCGCAGGATGATCATGTCGTCGGTGCGGCCGGTGATCTTCTCCATCCGGCGCATGCCCGGGCGAGCGGTGCCCGGCAGCAGGCGGGTGAGGTCGCGGGTCCGGTAGCGGATGACCGGCATCGCCTCCTTGGTCAGCGAGGTGAAGACCAGCTCGCCCTGCTCGCCCTCGGGCAGCACCTCACCGGTCAGCGGGTCGATGACCTCGGGGTAGAAGTGGTCCTCCCAGATGTGCAGGCCGTCCTTGGTCTCCACGCACTCCTGCGCGACGCCCGGGCCCATGACCTCCGAGAGGCCGTAGATGTCGACGGCCTGGATGTCGAGTCGGTCCTCCATCTCGCGGCGCATCTGCTCGGTCCACGGCTCGGCGCCGAAGATGCCGATCTCGAGGGAGCTGGCCCTCGGGTCGAGGCCCTGCTTCTCGAACTCGTCGATGACGGTGAGCATGTACGAGGGCGTCACCATGATCACCCTCGGCTCGAAGTCGGTGATCAGCTGGACCTGACGCGGCGTCATGCCGCCGGAGACCGGGATGACGGTGCAGCCGAGCTTCTCCGCGCCGTAGTGGGCGCCCAGTCCGCCGGTGAACAGGCCGTAGCCGTAGGCGTTGTGCAGCTTGTCGCCGGGCCGCCCGCCGGCCGCGCGGATCGAGCGGGCCATGACGGTGGCCCAGGTGTCGATGTCCCGTTCGGTGTACCCGACGACGGTGGGACGGCCGGTCGTGCCCGACGAGGCGTGCACCCGGCGCACCTGGTCCTGCGGGACGGCGAACATGCCGAAGGGGTAGTTGTCGCGCAGGTCGGCCTTGCTGGTGGTGGGGAACCGCGCCAGGTCGGCGAGCTCCCGGCAGTCGTCCGGGTGCACGCCGGCCGCGTCGAAGGCCGCCCGGTAGTGCGGCACGTTCGCGTAGGCGTGCCGCAGGGTCCACCGCAGCCGGTCCAGCTGCAGGGCGCGCAGTTCCTCGCCGGACATCCGTTCCGCCGGGTCGAGGATGGCCGGGTCTGGGGGCGCTCCCAGGCGCCGGGTGGGCTCGCTGGTCACAGCCGTCATGGCGGAGGCCTCCGTGGTCCTGAGCGTCGTCGCCGGGCGGTCGGCGGGTCGGACCCCAAATACCGACCGGATGGTCAGGTAATGAACTCCCTCGGGGCTCGCCTGTCAAGCCCCGCGGGGACTTCCGGCTGGGGACTTGTGCGGCACGCCGGCGTCGTGCACACTCATTACCGACCATCCGGTCAGTAAATGACCGCTCGCCGTCACACCCCGAGGGGACGAGATGTCCGCGCCCACCCTGGAACGGCCCGCGCCCGACGAGACCGCCCTGCACGCGCAGTTCGACGCCACCATCGCCGCCGACCACCGCATCGAGCCGCGGGACTGGATGCCCGAGGGCTACCGCAAGACCCTCATCCGGCAGGTCGCGCAGCACGCCCACTCGGAGATCATCGGGATGCAGCCGGAGGGCGACTGGCTGCTGGCCGCGCCCAGCCTGCGGCGCAAGTCCGTCCTGCTGGCCAAGGTGCAGGACGAGGCCGGCCACGGCCTGTACCTGTACTCGGCCGCGGAGACCCTGGGCGCCGACCGCGCCGACCTCACCGACAAGCTCATCGAGGGCAAGCAGAAGTACAGCTCGATCTTCAACTACCCGACGCTCACCTATGCCGACGTCGGCGTGATCGGCTGGCTGGTCGACGGGGCGGCCATCTGCAACCAGGTGCCCCTGTGCCGCTCCTCCTACGGCCCCTACGCGCGGGCGATGATCCGGATCTGCAAGGAGGAGTCCTTCCACCAGCGGCAGGGCTACGAGCTGCTGATGACGATGATGCGCGGCACCGACGAGCAGCGGGGGATGGTGCAGGACGCCGTGGACCGGTGGTGGTGGCCGTCGCTGATGATGTTCGGCCCGCCGGACGACGACAGCCCCAACACCGCCCAGTCGATGGCCTGGGGCATCAAGCGGCACACCAACGACGAGCTGCGGCAGCGCTTCGTCGACATGAGCGTGCCGCAGGCGCAGGCCCTCGGCGTCACGCTCCCCGACCCGGACCTCACCTGGGACGCCGACAGCGGCCACTGGCGCTTCGGTGCGATCGACTGGGACGAGTTCAAGCGCGTCATCAGCGGCAGTGGCCCGATGAACGCCGTCCGCATCGCCCGCCGCCGTGCGGCGCGCGACGACAACGCCTGGGTGACCGAGGCGGCGACCGCCTACGCAGCCAAGCACGCCGCCGAGGGGCAGGCCCGATGAGCACCGACGCCAGGACGACGGCCGAGCGAGCACCGCAGGGAGCGCCAGCGACCGAGGAGCGGAACGAGGGCGGAGCCGAGCCGATGGGCACCGTCACCGCCGAGGGCGGGCACGGCGCGATCCCGACCGGCCCGGAGGTCCCGGTGCAGCCCCGGCGCCCGGTCGTGAAGCGCGACTGGCCGCTGTACGAGGTGTTCGTCCGCGGCAAGCGCGGCCTCAACCACGTGCACGTCGGCTCCCTGCACGCACCGGACGACGAGATGGCCATCGACGCCGCCCGCGACCTCTACACCCGGCGCAACGAGGGCGTGAGCATCTGGGTCGTCAGGGCCGCCGACATCACCGCGTCCAGCCCGGACGAGAAGGACCCCCTGTT
The DNA here is from genome assembly GCF_054050015.1 of Geodermatophilus sp. SYSU D01176. Taxonomy (NCBI): domain Bacteria; kingdom Bacillati; phylum Actinomycetota; class Actinomycetes; order Geodermatophilales; family Geodermatophilaceae; genus Geodermatophilus; species Geodermatophilus sp. SYSU D01176. Next base: position 3,602 of record NZ_JBJGYN010000068.1, read on the forward strand.
CGCCCCCAGCGGCGACAAGGTCTACCGCCACCCGACGTTCTACGAGATCCCCGAGGACGTCCCCCACATGTGAGAGGACCCCCTCCCCCACCCCCTCGGACCTCGGGGGCGGGACCTGAGAGGGGGCCGTGCCAGCCGCCCGTCACGAACCCGAGGAGCGTTCTCGAGTGCACGAGGAAACCGTCTACGAGGCCCTGTCCAACGCCCACGACGACGCGGGGCACTGGGCCTTCGGCACCGGCTTCGACGAGCCGCTGGCCGGGGTCGACACCACCGTCCCCGACGGCATCGACCCCGCCGACCTGGGCGCCTACTGCCTGATGCTCGGCGACGACGCCCTCGTGCTCGCGCAGCGGCTGACGCAGTGGGTCACCAGCGCGCCGGAGCTGGAGGAGGAGGTCGCGATCGGCAACATCGGCCTCGACCTGCTCGGCCAGGCCCGGCTGCTGCTTGCCCGCGCCGGCTCGGTGGGTGTGCTCGGCCGCTCCCGCGATCTGGCCACCGGCACCATCCCGGACGAGGACGCGCTGGCCTACTTCCGCGACGCCGACGAGTTCCGCCACACCGCGCTGGTCGAGGCGCCGAACGGCGACTTCGCCCGGACGATGGTCCGGCTGCTCGTGGCCGCCTCGGTCCGGCTCGCGGTCTTCGCGCGGCTCCGCGACTCCCGCGACCCGGTGCTCGCCGCCATCGCTGCCAAGGGCGTCAAGGAGCTCACCTACCACCGCGACCACGCCGCCCGCTGGGTGCTGCGCCTCGGCGACGGCACCGCGGAGTCGCACCGCCGCGCCCAGGACGGCGTCGAGGTGGTGTGGCCGCTGCTGGCCGACCTGTTCACGGCGACCGACGTCGAGACCCGGCTGGCCGCGGCCGGCGTCGCCGTCGACCCCGCCGACGTCCGCGCCGAGGTCCGGGACGTGCTCACCCGGGTGCTCGAGCGGGCCACGCTCGCCGTGCCTGGGTGGCCCGCCGACGCACCGCCCCGGGGACGTCTCGGGCAGCACGGGCCGGAGCTGGCCGAGCTGCTGGACACCCTGCAGGGGCTGGCCCGGCAGCACCCGGCGGCGACCTGGTGACCGCCGTGAACAGCCTTTCGCGCGCGAAAGGCACCTCCGACCCGGCGGCCGGCGACCGTTCGCGCGCGGAAGTCACCCCCCGCGCCGTGGCCGAGACGGTCACCGACCCCGAGCTGCCGATGCTGACCCTCGCCGACCTCGGCGTGCTGCGCGACGTCCGCACCGACGACGACGGCACGGTCGTCGTCGAGATCACCCCCACCTACTCCGGCTGCCCGGCGATGGGCGTCATGCGCGCCGACCTGCTCCACGCGCTGCACGCGGCCGGCTTCCGCGACGTCGACGTCCGCACGGTCCTCTCCCCGGCCTGGACCAGCGACTGGGTCAGCGCCGAGGGCCGCCGCAAGCTCGCCGCCGGCGGCATCGCCCCGCCGGGGACGGCACCGGTCCAGGCTCCGGGCCCGGTCCCGCTCCAGCTCGGGCCTCCCCGCCGCACCGCCGGCTGCCCGCAGTGCGGCTCGCCCGACACCGTGGAGCAGAGCGAGTTCAGCGCCACCGCCTGCAAGGCCCTGCGCCGCTGCCGCAGCTGCGGCGAGCCGTTCGAGCACTTCAAGGAGATCTGATGACCGCGCCCGCCGAGGCCCCCGCCCGCCCCCGGCGGCGACCGCAGTTCCACCCGCTCACGGTGGCCAAGGTGGAGCGGCTGACCGACGACTCCGTCGCGGTCACCTTCGACGTCCCCGCGGAGCTGGCCGAGGACTACCGCTTCCAGCCCGGCCAGGCGCTCACCCTGCGCCGGGTCGACGGCGACCGCGACGAGCGCCGCTCCTACTCCATCTGCGCACCGGTGGGCGCCGCGCCGCGGGTCGGCGTCCGCGAGGTCCCGGGGGGCTTCTTCTCCTCCTACCTCGTGCACGAGGTGGCACCCGGCGACGCGATCGAGGTGCTGCCGCCGTCGGGCACCTTCACCGCCGACCTGTCGACGCCGGCCGACCACGTCTTCGTCGTCGCCGGCTCCGGCATCACCCCGGCGCTGTCGCTGGCCGCCAGCGTGCTGCGCGACGGCGAGTCCACGGTCACGGTCTTCTACGGCAACCGCCGCACCAACACCGTCATGTTCGCCGACGAGCTCGCCGACCTCAAGGACGCCCACGGTCCCCGCCTGCAGCTGGTGCACGTCCTCTCCCGCGAGCCGCGCGACGCCGCGCTGACCAGCGGCCGGCTCGACGGCGCCCGCCTGCGCGCCCTGGTCGAGAACCTGGTCGAGGTCGAGCGCGTGGACCACTGGTGGCTGTGCGGTCCGCACGGCATGGTCAGCGACGCGCGGGAGCTCCTCGCCGAGCTCGGGGTGCCGGCCGAGAAGCTGCACCAGGAGCTGTTCTACGTCGACGACGTCCCGCCGCAGCCGGTCCGCGGCGACGACCGGACCGTCACCGGTCCCAGCAGCCAGGTCACCGTCGTCCTCGATGGCCGCTCCACCACGCTGGCCCTCCCCAAGGACGAGACCGTGCTGGACTCCGCCCAGAAGGTGCGCTCGGACCTGCCCTTCGCCTGCAAGGGCGGGGTCTGCGGCACCTGCCGGGCGCGGGTCACCGACGGGGAGGTCGAGATGCGGCGCAACTACGCCCTCGAGCCCAAGGAGGTCGAGGCCGGCTACGTGCTGACCTGCCAGTCGGTGCCGATCTCCGACACCGTGACCGTCGACTTCGACGCCTGACGCCGATGAGTGACCGGGTCCTGCAGGTGGAGCGTCGGCGCGGGGTCGCCACGCTGACGCTCGACTCCCCCGCCAACCGCAACGCGCTCTCGCGGGCGATGCGCGCCCAGCTGCGCTCGGCCCTGACCGAGGCGATCGCCGACGACTCCGTGCGGGCCGTCGTCCTCGACCACACCGGCCGGGTGTTCTGCTCGGGGATGGACCTGGCCGAGGCCGCCGGCGGCGCCGCCCAGGACCAGGGCGTCAACGAGTTCCCGGCACTGCTGGAGATGCTCTGGGACTCACCCAAGCCGGTCGTGGCCGCCGTCCGCGGTCCCGCGCGGGCCGGCGGCGTCGGCCTGCTGGCCGCCTGCGACGTGGTGGTCGCCGCCGAGGCGGCCTCCTTCGCCTTCACCGAGGTCCGGATCGGGATCGCCCCGGCGGTCATCTCCGCCGTCGTCCTCCCGCGCATGGTGCCGAGCGTGGCGCACCGGCTGCTGCTCACCGGGGAGGTGTTCGAGGCCCCGCAGGCGCTGGCCGGCGGGCTCGTGGACCTCGTCGTCCCCGCCGAGGACGTCGACGCCTGCGTGGCCGCGCAGGTCGAGGCCCTCGGCAAGGGTGCGCCGCTGGCCCTGGCCGAGACCAAGCGGCTGCTGCGCGCGGCGCGGACCGGGCCACTGGCCGAGCGGTTCCCGGCCCTCCTGGACCTGTCCGCGCGTCTGTTCGCCGGCGAGGAGGGCCAGGAGGGCATCGCTGCCTTCCGCGAGAAGCGGCCCGCCCGCTGGGTGCCCGCGTGAGGGCCGTCCCCGTCGGTGAGTCGGCCCTCCTCGACGTGGTCGTGACGCCGGACATGACCGTCCGCTTCGACGAGCTCGGCCCGGTCCACCCGGTGTACGCGACCTACTCGATGGCCAAGCACTTCGAGGAGGCCGGCCGGAAGCTGCTGCTCCGGTACCTCGAACCCGGCGAGGCCGGGATCGGCAGCTCGCTGTCGGTCGAGCACCTGGCCCCGGCCCGGGTCGGCGATGCCGTCCGGGTGACGGCCCGGTGCGTGGAACTCCGCGGCAACCGGCTGACCTGCGAGTGCACCGCCGTCGACGCCGAGGGCCGCGTGCTCGGCCGGGGCACGACCGGCCAGGTGGTCATGAGCGAGGAGGCCGTCCAGGCCCGCATCGGCGGGCGATAGGGGCGACTCCCGGGCCGCGGGAGCCCGGGTCGTGCGTGCGGACGCCCCCGGCCCGGCGGACGGTCAGGGCGGGGGGCGTCCGAGGAGCGCGGCGAGCGTGCGCAGGCGTCCGCGCCCGACGGAGCCGGAGCGGATCGGCGAAGGCGTCAGGTGGGCGGACCACACCCTCCGCGAGCCGGTGGCGGACGCGGAGACGGTGCAGGCGGTCCGCCGCGCTGCTCTCAGGCGGCCGGACCGGTCGGGGTGGTCCTCGCGCCCTGCAGGCTCAGCCCGGCCGAGGCGAGGACCAGACCCAGCGCGGGGAGGACGACCATCGCCACCCCCACGCCGGCAGCCGCCCCGCTCCCGTGCGCCGTCCCGTGGTGTCCGGTACCCACCGCGGACAGCAGCGGGTGACCCACGAGCATCGCCGCGGACACCGCGGCGGTCTGCACCCACGTGCGACGTCGCGGCCACAGCGCGAGGTGCACGGCGCACGGCAGGCAGGCCATCCCCATCAGCAGCACCACCACGACCTGCACCGACGACGGCGCGGCGCCGGTCGCGAGGGCCAGCACGTGCACCGCCGAGGAGCCCAGAGCGACGAGGACCGCGCTCCATCGCACCAGGACCGACCACCACGTCGAGTTCGGCTTTGAGACACGGTCTTCACATATCGGGCCGCCCGCTGTAACTTGGGTCACGCCGTCTTTCTACACGCGTAGAACCAAGATTGGGAGCCCCCATGGCAGCGGACACCACCGTCAGCACCGCGATCCACCCCCTCGCCCAGCTGAGCGCCGCGGACGTCACCGCGGCCCGCGAGGTCCTCGACACCGCCGGCCTGGTGGCGGAGTCGACCCGGTTCGTCTACGTCGGCCTCGACGAACCGGACAAGGCGGCGCTGTACGACACCGACGCCGCCACCGACCGGCGGCTGCGGGTGCTGCTCCACGACGTGGCGAAGCCGAACGCCCGGGACGTCGTCGTCTCCGTGACCGACCGGGTGGTGGTCTCCGACCGGGCGCTCGATGCCGCCGCCGACGGGCAGCTGCCGGTGCTCGACGAGGAGTTCGCCCTCGTCGAGGAGGTCCTCGCGACCGACGAGCGCTGGCTGGCCGCGCTGGCCGCCCGCGGGCTCGACGTCGCCGACGTCCGGGTGGCGCCGCTGTCCGCCGGCGTCTTCGAGTACCCGGAGGAGGAAGGGCGACGGATCCTGCGCGGCCTGGCCTTCCGCCAGGACCACCCCCGCGACCACGCCTGGGCCCACCCGATCGACGGGCTGGTCGCCTACGTCGACGTGATGAACAAGACCGTGGACCAGGTCATCGACCTCGGCCCGGTCCCGGTGCCCGAGGAGTCGGGCAACTTCGACGACCCGGCGGTCACCGGCCCGCTGCGCACGACGCAGAAGCCGATCGAGATCACCCAGCCCGAGGGCCCGAGCTTCACCCTCGACGGCAACCTGCTGACCTGGGAGGGCTGGCAGCTGCGCGTCGGGTTCGACGCCCGCGAGGGGCTGACCCTGCACCAGATCGGCGTCGTCGACGGCGGCCGGCTGCGGCCGGTCATCCACCGGGCCTCGATCGCCGAGATGGTCGTCCCCTACGCCGACCCCTCCCCCGTCCGGTCGTGGCAGAACTACTTCGACACCGGCGAGTACCTGGTCGGCCGGTACGCCAACGCGCTCGAGCTCGGCTGCGACTGCCTCGGCGACATCACCTACATGGACGCCGTCATCGCCGACGAGCGCGGCAACCCCCAGGTGCTGCGCAACGCGATCTGCATGCACGAGGAGGACGTCGGCGTCCTCTGGAAGCACACCGACCTGTGGGCCGGCTCGTCGGAGACCCGCCGCCAGCGCCGCATGGTGATCAGCTTCTTCACCACGATCGGCAACTACGACTACGGCTTCTACTGGTACCTCTACCTCGACGGCACCATCGGCTTCGAGGTCAAGGCCACCGGCATCGTCTTCACCTCCGCCCACCCCGGCACCGGCTACCCGTACGCGTCCGAGATCGCCCCGGGGCTGGGCGCCCCGTTCCACCAGCACCTGTTCAGCGCCCGGCTGGACATGGCCGTCGACGGCCCGACCAACACCGTGGAGGAGCTGGACTTCGTCCGCGTCCCGATGGGCCCGGACAACCCGCGCGGCAACGCCTTCGCCCAGCAGCGGACGACGCTGCGCCGCGAGTCCGAGGCGCAGCGGATGGCCGACCAGTCGGTGGGCCGTGTCTGGCACATCAGCAACCCGACCAGCCGCAACCGCCTCGGCGACCCGGTCGCCTACGCCCTGCTGCCGGAGGGCCAGCCACCCCTGCTGGCCGACCCGGACAGCCCCATCCACCGCCGCGCCACCTTCGCCGCCAAGCACCTGTGGGTCACCGCCTACGACCCGGCCGAGCGCTACGCGGCCGGCGACTTCGTCAACCAGCACCCGGGCGGCGCCGGTCTGCCCGAGTACGTCGCCGCCGACCGGGAGCTGGAGGCGACGGACCTGGTGGTGTGGCACACCTTCGGCCTCACCCACGTCCCCCGGCCCGAGGACTGGCCGGTCATGCCCGTCGACCACACCGGTTTCCGGCTCAAGCCCGTCGGTTTCTTCGACCGCAACCCCACCCTCGACGTCCCCCCGAACGCCAGCGCCCACTGCCGCTCCCGCGCGGCCGGCGGGGAGAGCGACGTCGAGGACGGCTGCTGCCATGGCTGAGTCCGCGGTTGGGCACACTGAGGTCACCGACGACAGTCAGGAGTCCCGTGCCGAAGCTGGTGGACCGCGAGCAACGACGCCGGGAGATCCTGGAGGTCACCTGGCGGCTCATGGCCTCCCGTGGTGCGGACGCCGCGACGATGCGGGAGATCGCCCGCGAGGCCGGCTACGCCAACGGGGCGCTGGCCTACTACTTCGCCAACAAGGAAGCGCTCGTCGAGGCCGCCTACGGCTACGTCTTCGACCGGACCAACGACCGCATCCGGGAGGCGACGGCCGGGCTGCGTGGGGCGGCCGCTCTCCGGGCGTTCCTGGTCGAGGTCATGCCGACGACCGAGGTGACCCGGATGGAGGCCCGGATCGTCCTGCCCTTCTGGAGCCGCACCGTCGCCGACGAGCGCTTCGCCGAGCTCAACGACGCGGCGATGCAGCGCTGGCGCCGCGAGCTGACGGAGCTGCTGCAGCAGGCCCGCGAGGACGGCGACGTCACGGTGGCGACGCCGGACCACGTCCTGGCCGAGCAACTGCTCGCCATGGCCATGGGGCTGCAGGTGCTGGCCACGACGCCGGGAGCACCCACCCCGGCGGCGACCCAGGTCGCGATGCTGGACGCGTTCCTCGCGGGGTTCCGCGCCCGCTGAGGGCTACCGAACGAGCGGGCGGAGGAGGGTGCGCAGCCGTTCCACGCCTGCTCGTGCGCCGTCCGCGTCGTCGAGGCACACCTGCTGGAACACCAGTCCGTCGACGGCCGCGAACACGAGGTGCACCAGGCCGTCGTCCGCGTGGATGCCCGCGGCCTCCAGTTCGCCTCGCAGCGCCTGCCGATAGGCCGCGTAGACCTGCTCCACCTGCGGGCGCAGCTCCGGGCGGCGCCGGGCCTCGAGGATCAGCTCGTACTGGAACGCCTGGTCGTCGGGGTTCGCCTGGACCATCTCGACGACACCGGCGAACAGCGCGTCGAGGTCACCGCTGCCCGGGTCGGCGCTGATGGAGCCCACGCTGTTGGCCAGGGAGAACTCCAGCGCGGCCTCCAGCAGGGCGTCCCGCGAGCCGAAGTGGTGCGCGACGAGCCCGTGGGCGACACCCGCCTCCTGCGCCACGGACCGGTAGGTCAGGTGCCGTAGCCCCCGGGTGGCGACCACGTGCACGGCGGCCGCCAGCAGCGCCCGCCGCCCCTCTCCGTAGCCCGGTGCCGGCCGTGCGGCGATCGCCGCGGTCTCGGTTCCTGTCATGTCGCCCCGTTCCTCGGTGGGTCGACCGTACGCACGGACGGGCACGCCCACGGCCGCGACCCGGTCGGACCCGGCCCGACCGGTAGAAAGCACAACTGACCACTTGACCAGTTCCTCGGTCACAGGCATCCTCTGTGTCAGCGGTCACAACTGTCCGTATGGATAGTTCTGACCGAGCGCCCAGATCGCAGTCCGTCGTCCCATCGGGCACGACGTCTCCTCCCGCGGCCGCGGTCCTCGTACCGCCGCGCCCGGATCCCGCCATCCCTCGGAGCGACCATGTCCCAGGCCACGCACACCCCCACCCCGCCCGTCGACGAACGGGGCGGCAACCGCCAGCTCAAGCGCGGCGCCATCGGCGTCGTCGGCATCCTCTTCTTCGTCCTGTCGGCCCAGGCGCCGTTGACCGGCATCGGCGGCGCCCTGCCGCTGGCCGTGGCGCTGGGCAACGGCGCGGGTGCGCCGGCTGCGTACCTGGTCGTCGGCCTGGTCATCGCGCTCTTCGCGGTGGGGTTCATCGCGATGAGCAGGCACATCACCGCCGAGGGCGCCTTCTACGCCTACATCGGCCGCGGGCTCGGCCGGCGTCTCGGCACCGGGTCGGCGCTGTTGGCGCTGTGGTCCTACAACACCGTGCAGGCCTGCATGTACGGCCTGTACGGGGTCATCGTGTCCTCCCTGGCCGACACCCACCTGGGCGTGGCCCCGCCGTGGTGGGCGTGCGCACTGGTCACGATGGCCGTGGTCCAGGTGCTCGGGTCGCTGAACATCGAGCTCGGCGCCCGGTTCCTGGCCCTCCTCGTCGCCGGGGAGATGGGGATCCTGCTGGCCTTCGCCCTGGTCACCCTGGTCACTGGCGGCGGGCCCCAGGGGCTGGACCCGAGCGCCAGCTTCTCGCCGTCGGCGCTGCTGGCCGGCGCCCCCGGCATCGCGCTGACCTTCGGCATCGCGTCGATGTTCGGCTTCGAGTCCACCGCCATCTACTCGGCCGAGGCGAAGGACCCCGCGCGCACCGTCCCGCGGGCCACCTACCTGGCCGTCGGCACCATCGCGCTGTTCTTCGCCTTCGTCTCCTGGATGGTGGTCAGCTCCTACGGCGCCGACCAGGTGGTCGCCGCCGCCGGCAGCGCGCTGGAGTCCGGGGACGGCACGGTGCTGCTGTTCGCGGCCATCTCCGACGCCCTGGGCCCGTGGGCGGCCGAGGTCGGCGGCGTCCTGCTGGCGACCTCGCTGCTGGCCGGGATCCTCGCCTTCCACAACGCCTCCAACCGGTACGTGCACTCGCTGGGTGGGGGCGGGGCGCTGCCGGCCGGGGTCTCCCGCACCACGCGCCAGGGCGCGCCGTTCGTCGCCAGCGGACTGCAGACGGTGCTCGCCCTGCTGCTGGTCATGCCGTTCGCTGTGCTCGGTCTGGACCCGGTGCTCACGCTGTTCGCCTGGTTCAGCGGCGTCGCCGTCCTCGGCCTGGTGGTCCTGTACCTCCTCACGTCGATCTCGGTGGTCGTCTTCTTCCGACGCACCCGGCTGGACACCCGGCCGTGGCAGACGCTCGTCGCACCGGCCCTCGCCGCGGTGCTGATCGCCGCGCTGGCCGCGCTGGTGCTGACCTACTTCACCCTGCTGATCGGGGGCTCCCTGGGCACCGCGGTGCCGCTGGTCCTCTCCGTCCCGCTGGTGCTGCTCGTCGGCGTGGCCCTGGAGTCCCTGCGCCGGCGCCCGGCGGACGACGAACCGCCGGTCGTCCGCACGCGCGACGCCGACCCCGCGCCGGCCACCCCCACCGTCTGACCACACCCGGCACTGCCGCAAGGAGCGACATGTCCACCTCGCACGACACCGACGTCATCGTGGTCGGCGCCGGCTTCGCCGGGATCACCGCCGCCCGCGAGCTGCGCCGGCAGGGGCACCGGGTGCTGGTGCTGGAGGCCCGCGACCGCATCGGCGGCCGCACCTGGACCGACACCCGGCTCGGCCGCGACCTGGAGATGGGCGGCACCTGGGTCCACTGGATCCAGCCGCACACCTGGGCCGAGCTGACCCGCTACGGCATCGGCGTGACCCCCTCCCCCACGCCGGTCACGGGCTACTGGCTCAGCAGCGGCACGGTGCACAGCGGCACCGCCGACGAGCTGCTCGGGCTGATCGACCGCGGCATGGCCGGCAGCACGGAGGAGGCGCTCACCTACTTCCCGCAGCCGTACCAACCGCTGCTCAACGGCGACCGGCTCGCGGAGGTCGACGGCCTGACCATCCGGCAGAAGCTGGAGCAGCTCGGCCTCGGCCCCGAGGAGTTCGACGCCGTGGAGGGGATGTGGGCGACCAACTTCAGCGGCCGCACCGAGGACGGCGGCTACGCCCAGGGCCTGCGCTGGTGCGCCCTGGCCGGCGGCAGCTGGCAGCTGATGTTCGAGGCCTGCGCCACCTACAAGGTCGTCGGCGGGACCCGCGGCCTGATCGAGGCGATGGCCGCGGACGCCGGGGTGGAGATCCGCACCCGTACCCGGGTGACATCGGTCGCCCAGGACGACGCCGGCGCGACGGTCACCCTGGAGGACGGCTCGACCCTCACCGCGGGCGCCGTCGTCGTGACCCTGCCGCTGAACGTGCTCGCCTCGGTGGCGTTCGACCCGCCGCTGTCGGAGGGCAAACGGCGGGCCGCCCACCGAGGCCAGGCCTCCCAGGGCGTCAAGGTGTGGGCGCGGCTGCGCGGCGAGTACGAGCCCTTCGTCGCCCTCGCCCCCGGGTCGGCACCCCTGACGCTGTGCCAGGTCGAGTCCGTCGCCGACGGCGAGACCCTCGTGGTCGCGTTCGGCTCGGTGAGCGAGCGGCTCGACGGCACCGACCCCGCCGCCGTCCAGGAGGCGCTGCGTACCTGGCTGCCCGACGTCGAGGTGCTCGAGGTCGCCGGCCACGACTGGGTCGCCGACGAGCTCTCCGGTGAGACGTGGCCCATGCAGCGCGCCGGGCAGCTGACCGCAGCGCTGGCGGAGCTGCAGCGCCGGGAGGGGCGCGTGGTGCTCGCGGGCTCCGACTACGCCGACGGCTGGGCCGGCTTCATCGACGGCGCCATCGAGAGCGGCATGCGCGCCGGCCGCGCGGTGCACGCCCTGCTGACCTCGGCCGACGCGCTCGGCCCGGTGGACGAGACAACCCTCGTCCGGTCCTGATCCCCACGATGCGAAGGAGCACCCCGTGAAGCAGCACCTCGTCGAGTTCGTCCACCTCCGTGTCCACGACGGCCAGGAGGAGGAGTTCCTCGCCAGCCGCCCCGGCGCCGTCGCTGCCGTCGCCGCCGCGATCCCCGGCTTCGTCGCGGCACCCGTCATCGCGAAGCGCGAGGACGGCACCTGGACCGACGTCTGGGTCTACGACAGCGTCGAGCAGGCCGAGGCGGCCAACGCGAAGGCCGCCGGCATGCCGGAGTTCGGCCGGATGGCCGCGGTCAGCGAGGTCGTCTCGATCGACATGGCGTGGATGCCCGTCGCCTGATCTCCCTGGCACCACCGGCGCCCGGGCCCCGAGGACCCCCTCGGGCCGCCCGGGCGCCGGCACACCAGGGCACGGGTGCGCCCATCGGCCCACGGCCCGCTGGACCCAGGCCCTCGACCCCCTTGTGCCGACCATCACAAACCCGTACCGTTAGACCAGTAAGAGAACAGCTGATTCGTTTAACGAACAGCCACCGACCTGGAGACCTCCTCATGGCAGCCAAGCCCTTCGCCTCCTCCGCCGACCTCGGCGTCAAGGAGCAGACCCTCGAGGTGCTCGCCGACGGCGTGTACGCCCTGACCGCGGAGGGCGACCCCAACCTGGGCGCCATCGAGGGCGAGGACTTCCTCGTCTGCTTCGAGGCGCTGGCCACCCCCGTCGCCGCCCGCCGCTGGCTGGCCAAGCTGCGCCAGCACACCGACAAGCCGGTCCGCTACCTCGTGCTCAGCCACTACCACGCCGTCCGCGTGCTCGGCGCCAGCGCGTTCGACGCCGAGGTGATCGTCAGCTCCGAGCAGACCAAGCACCTCATCGAGGAGCGCGGCCAGCAGGACTGGGAGAGCGAGTACGGCCGGATGCCGCGGCTGTTCGAGGAGCCGGAGTCCATCCCCGGTCTGACCTGGCCGACGATGACGTTCCGCGACAGGCTGACCATCGAGCTCGGCGGCGACCGCGGCGAGCTGGTGCTGGAGTTCCTCGGCCGCGGGCACACCGAGGGCGACATCGTCGCCTGGCTGCCCAAGCAGGAGATCGTCTTCGCCGGCGACCTCGTCGAGTCCCAGGCCGCGCTCTACACCGGCGACGCGTTCCACTTCGACTGGGCCGCCGGCACCCTCGACCGGGTCAAGGCCCTGGGCGCGCGGCAGCTCGTCGGCGGGCGGGGGAAGATCGCGCGCGGCCGTGACGAGGTCGACGCCGCGATCGAGCAGACCCGCGACTTCCTGCTCACCATGCAGCGCACCGTCGGAGAGGCGCACCGCTCGGGCGGCACCCTCAAGGACGCGTTCGCCGCCACCCACGCCGCGCTCGCCCCGCAGTACGGCCAGTGGCCGATCTTCGAGCACTGCCTGCCCTTCGACGTCCAGCGGCTGTGGGACGAGTTCTCCGGCATCGAGCGCCCCGTGATCTGGACCGCCGAGCGCGACCGCCAGGTCTGGGACGAGCTGCAGGGATGAGGCCCCCGATGACCGCTCCCGCACCCGTGCTGGTCCTGGGCGCCGGCCCGGTCGGCCAGACCACCGCACTGCTGCTGGCCCGCTGGGGCCTGCCCGTCGTCGTCCTCGACGGCCGCGACGAGCGCGACGTGATCGGCAGCAAGGCCATCTGCCAGCAGCGCGACGTCCTCGACGTCTGGGACGCCGTCGGCGTCGGCGCGGAGGTCGCCCGCCGCGGGGTCACCTGGACCACCGCCCGCACCTTCCACCGCGACACCGAGCTGTTCAGCTTCCGCTTCGCCGACCGCGGGAAGTCCCCGTTCCCGCCCTTCGTCAACATCTCCCAGTGCGAGACCGAGCGGCTGCTCGACGAGCGCATCACCGACGAGCCGCTGGTCGAGGTCCGCTGGGGACACCGGGTCACCGGCATCGAGCAGGACGGCTCCGGGGTGTCGGTCACCTGCGCGAACGGCGAGACGGTCCGCGGGTCCTACGCCGTCGCCTGTGCGGGCCCCCGCAGCGACGCCCTGCGGTCGGCCCTCGGGCTGACGTTCGAGGGCGAGACCTTCGACGACCACTTCCTCATCTGCGACATCCGGACCGATCTGCCCGGCTGGGAGACCGAGCGCCGGTTCTACTTCGACCCGGAGTGGAACCCCGGCCGCCAGGTGCTCATCCACCCGTGCCCGGACTCGACCTTCCGGATCGACTGGCAGGTGCCGCCGGACTTCGACCTGGCCGCCGAGGAGGCCTCCGGGGGCCTCGACCGGCGGATCCGCCAGGTCATCGGCGACCGCCCCTACGAGGTCGTGTGGAAGTCGGTCTACCGCTTCCACTCCCGGGTGGTGGACCGCATGCGGGTCGGCCGCGTGCTCGTGGCCGGCGACGCGGCGCACCTCGTCTCCCCCTTCGGGGCCCGCGGCCTGAACTCCGGGGTCCTGGACGCCGAGAACGCCGCCTGGAAGATCGCGTTCGTCCTCCGCGGCCGGGCCCCGGAGTCGCTGCTGGACAGCTACCACGACGAGCGGCACGCCGCGGCGCTGGAGAACATCGAGGTCACCGGCGCGACCATGCGCTTCCTCGTGCCGCGCAGCGAGGAGGAGGCCCGCCGCCGCCTCGACGTCCTGGAACGGGCCGCCACCGACGAGCAGGCCCGGGCGGAGGTCGACTCCGGCCGGCTCGCCGAGCCGTTCTGGTACGTCGACTCCCCGCTGACCACCCCAGACCCGGCGCGCCCCTTCCCCGGCCGGCCGGCCCGGGGCGACGTCCCGGTCCCCGCACCCGGCGTGCTGGTGCCCGACTGCCCGGTCACCGTGCCCGGCCGGCCGGACGTCGTCCGGCTCCGCCAGCTCGCCCGCGAGGGCGTGACCGTGCTGCTCGGCGACGACGCCGCGCTCCCCCACCTGCCCGACCTCGGCGGCCTGCCGGTGGGCGTGCACCGGATCCGTGACCTGGACGCCGGCGGCCTCCTCCGCGCGGCGCTGGGCGCCCGGCCCGACGAGGTCTGGGTGCTCCGCCCCGACGCGCACGTCGCCGCCGTCCTCACCCGCTCCGCCGACGTCACCCCCGCGGTGGCCCGGTTGCTCGCCCGTCCCCAGAAGGACCCCCGTGCCCCCCACCGCTCGCAGGCTCGCGGCGGGACCCTGCACGACGGCCTGGCGGTCGTCTAACCGAAGGAGTCATCCCCATGGCGTTCTACCGGCAGGTGGGCGAGGTCCCACCGAAGCGGCACACCCAGTTCCGTCGTCCCGACGGCGGCCTGTACTACGAGGAGCTGGTGGGCGAGGAGGGCTTCTCGTCGGACTCCTCGCTGCTGTACCACCGTGGCGTCCCGTCGGCGATCGTCGACGCCCGCCCGTGGCAGCTGCCCGACCAGACCCTGACGCCGAACGCGCCGCTGGTGCCGCGGCACCTGAAGCTGCACGACCTGTTCCCGGGTGAGGAGCACAAGGCGACCGACGCGGTCACCGGCCGCCGGCTGGTGCTGGGCAACGCCGACGTCCGCATCTCCTACGCGGTCAGCAGCCTGCCCAGCCCGTACTACCGCAACGCCACCGGCGACGAGTGCGTCTACGTCGAGCGCGGCACCGCCACGGTGGAGACCACCTTCGGCACGCTGCAGGTGGGTCAGGGCGACTACGTGGTCATCCCGCGGACCACCACCCACCGCTGGATCCCCACCGGCACCGAGCCGCTGCGCACCTACGCGATCGAGGCCAACTCCCACATCGCCCCGCCCAAGCGGTACCTGTCGAAGTACGGGCAGTTCCTGGAGCACGCCCCGTACTGCGAGCGCGACCTGCGCGGACCGACCGGCCCGCTGCTGGCCGAGGGCACCGACGTCGAGGTGTACGTGAAGCACCGCGGCACCGGCCCGGGGGGGCTGGCCGGCACGGTGCACGTGCTGCCGGAGCACCCGTTCGACGTGGTCGGCTGGGACGGGCACCTCTACCCGTACGCGTTCAACATCGCCGACTACGAGCCGATCACCGGCCGGATCCACCAGCCCCCGCCCGTGCACCAGGTCTTCGAGGGCTCCAACTTCGTCATCTGCAACTTCGTGCCCAGGAAGGTCGACTACCACCCGCTGGCGGTGCCGGTGCCCTACTACCACTCCAACGTCGACTCCGACGAGATCATGTTCTACGTCGACGGCGACTACGAGGCCCGCAAGGGCTCGGGCATCGGCAAGGGCTCGATCTCGGTGCACCCCGGCGGGCACTCCCACGGCCCGCAGCCCGGTGCGGTGGAGCGGTCCCTGGGCGTGGAGTACTTCGACGAGCTGGCGGTCATGGTCGACACCTTCCGGCCGCTGGACCTCGGCGAGGCCGGTACCGCCGTCGACGACGGGCGCTACGCCTGGACCTGGTCGGGGCGGGGGCCGTCGGCGTGAGGGCGCTGTTCACCCGGCTGTTCGACGACGCGGCGCTGTTCCCGCCCGGGGACGCGCCGATGGCCGCCGCCGTCCCCGCCCACCGCGAGCTGGGGGAGCGGCTGGGCGACCTGGTCGGGCCGTTCGTGGTGCCGGCCGCCCGGCTCGGCGAGCTCGCCGACCACCTGGGCGACGGCGGGCCGGTCGACGTCTCGCTGATCGCGGCGGCCGGCGACCTGCCGGCCGCCGCGGCCCGGGTCGCCACCCACCCGGGGCTGACCCTGGCCGCCGTCGAGGTCCCGGTCGTCGCCGACGCCGTGGCGGCCCGCGAGGCGGTCCGGGTGCTGGATGGCGTCCTGCCCGCGGGCGTGCCGGCGGCGGTGGAGCTGCCCCGCGGCGCCGCCCGGGACGAGGTGCTCGACGTCCTCACCGGCAGCGGCCACCGCGCCAAGCTGCGCACCGGCGGCGTGCGCGCCGCGCTGTTCCCCTCGCCGGAGGAGCTCGCGGGGACCCTGACCGACTGCGTCACGCGCGATGTGGCGCTCAAGTGCACCGCCGGGCTGCACCACGCGGTGCGGCACACCGACCCGGCCACCGGGTTCGTCCACCACGGCTTCCTCAACGTCCTGCTGGCGGTCGACGCGCTCGTCACGCAGACGTCGACGCCGACCGCCTGGCTGACCGAGACCGACCCCGGAGCGGTGGTTGCCGCGCTGCGGACGTGGCCCGCCGAGCGCGCCGCCCGGGCCCGCGCCGTCTTCACCTCCTTCGGCACCTGCAGCGTGCTCGAGCCGGTCGACGACCTCGTCGCCCTGGGCCTGCTGCCCGCACCGGAACGGATCCCCGCATGAGCTGGCTCGACATCCCCTCCGACAGCGGCTTCGGGCTGGACAACCTGCCCTACGGCGTCTTCTCCACCCCCGGCACCGCGCCCCGCACCGGGGTGGCCATCGGCGACGCCGTCCTGGACCTGGCCGCGGTCACCGGGGACGACGTGCACGCCACCGGCTCGCTCAACGCGTTCATGGCCCGCGGGCCGCAGGCGTGGGCGGGGGGGGGGGGGGCGCGCACCCCCCCGCCCACACCCCCCCCCCCCCCCCCCCCCGCCGCCCGGTCTTCAGCTTCAAGGCCCGGCAGCGGCTCGACGTCGCCGCCGAGCACGACGTCTTCGACGAGTACGGC
>NZ_JBJGYN010000069.1:0-19563 GCF_054050015.1 Geodermatophilus sp. SYSU D01176
CCCCCCCCCCCCCCCCCCCCCCCCCCCCCCCCCCCCCCCCCCCCCCCCCCCCCCCCCCCCCCCCCCCCCCCCCCCCCCCCCCCCCCCCCCCCACGACTCGTGCCGGTCAGTCGTCGTGGTGACCCCACCAGCCCCGGCCACCGCCCGGCATGTCCTCGTGGGTCGAGTTGACCCACTCGGTGACCCGCTGCTCCAGGTCGGCCAGCCGCTCGTCGGCCACGTCCTGCGGCATGCCCTCCTCGACCGCTTCCGCGATGCGCTCCTGCTTGGCCGCGACCAGCGCGTCGACGAGCGCGTCGACCGACACGCCCTGCTGCTCGGCGACCGTCGCCAGGGTGGCCCCCTCGGCCTCGAGCGCGGTGCGCAGCTCGTCCTCGGTCATGCCCAGCGTCTCGGCGGCGGTCTCCAGGCCGAACCAGCCGCCGTGGCCGCCGTGCCGGCCGAAGCCGGCGCCGTCGAGCGTGGTGGCCACTTCGTCGGCCTGCTCCTGGGTGATCGACCCGTCGTCGACCAGGCCGGACAGCGCGTCCTTGATGCGGTCCACGACGGACGTCGAGCTGCCGTCGGTGTCCTCGGTGGCGGCGATGGCGGGGACCGCCACGGCCAGCCCGGTGAGCGTGAGAGCGCCGGCTGCGGCGGCGACGACCAACTTCTTGCGCACGGTTGTCTCCTCGATCCGCGGCCGGGATGTCCAGCCGTCGGGGAGATGATCGACCCGGAACCTGTGACGGAGCTGTCAGTGCCCCGTGGCCTCGCTGGGGACCGGGGGCTCCCCCACGACCAGGTCCTCGACGGTGGCCCGGGCGCCGCGGCGGTGCAGGGAGTCCAGGGCGGCGAGGTAGGGACCGGTGAGGCGCGCGTCGTCCACCAGGTCGCCGAACAGCTCGCGGTCGGCGAGGAAGGCGAGCGGGTCCTCGCGCTGGCGGCGGGCGTTGCGCAGCAGCATCTCCCGCCGGCGGTCGATCACCTCGATCGGCCGCCCCTGCTCGTCCACCCCCTCGCAGTACCGCGCCCAGCCGGCGAGCACCGTGGCCGACCGGTGCACCTCCCGGCCGGCCGCGAGGTTCTCCCGCACGACGGGCAGGAGGAACTTGGTCAACCGCTCGGAGCCGTCGACGGCCAGGCGCGCGAGGGTGTCGCGGATCGCCGGGCTGGCGAAGCGGGCGAGCACGGTGCGGCGGTAGCCGTCGAGGTCGATGCCGGGCACCGGCCGCAGGGACGGCGTCGCCTCCCGCTCCATGTAGCCGAGGAGCAGCCGGACGAACAGCGGGTCCTGCGCGACCTCGTGCACCATCCGGTGCCCGGCGAGCGCCCCGAGGTAGGCCAGCGCCTGGTGACCGGCGTTGAGCAGCCGGAGCTTCATCAGCTCGTACGGCTCCACGTCGTCGACGAGCTGGACCCCGACGTCCTCCAGGGGCGGGCGGCCGAGTCCGAAGCGGTCCTCCAGCACCCACTGGGTGTAGGGCTCGCAGACCACCGGCCAGCGGTCCTCGACGCCGAGCAGCCGGGCCGCCTCGGCACGGTCGTCGTCCGTGGTGGCGGGGGTGATCCGGTCGACCATCGAGTTCGGGAAGGCCACCTCCCGCTCGACCCACGCGCCGAGCTCCGGGTCGCGCAGCGTCGCGAAGGCGGCGAAGCTGCGCCGGGCGACGTCCCCGTTGTGCTGCACGTTGTCGCAGGACAGCACGGTGAACGGCGGGAGGCCCCGGTCGCGCCGGCGGGCCAGGGCCTCGGTGACCAGGCCGAAGGACGTCGCCGGCACCGCGCCCGGCCTCAGGTCGCGGACGACGCCGGGCTCGGTCGCGTCGAACTCCCCCGTCACCGGGTCGACGTTGTAGCCGCCCTCGGTCACCGTGAGCGAGACGATGCGCGTCGTCGCTGCCGCCATCCGCTCGACGACCGCCTCGGGGTCGTCGGGGGCCAGCAGGTACTGCACCAGCGACCCGACCACCCGCGGCTCGACGGTGCCGTCGGGGTGCCGGACGAGCAGCGTGTAGAGGCCGTCCTGCGCGGCCATGACCTCGGCCATCCGGCGGTCGGCGGGCAGCACGCCGACGCCGCAGAGGGCCCACTCCCGCGCGCTCCCCCGCTCCAACAGCCGGTCGAGGTACGCGGCCAGGTGGGAGCGGGCGAAGCCACCGACGCCGAGGTGGACGATGCCGGCGCGCAGCGGGGACCTGTCGTAGGTCGGGACCGGCAGGACGCCGGCCAGCGAGGGCAGGGCGTCGGCGTCCAGCGGCTGCACGGTGGGCTCCCTCCGGGTCCCGCGGGCGGCCACCCGGGGAGGGAGGACTCCTTCCCCGGCCGGGTGTGCGGGTACACGCGGAGGCCGGGCGGCCCGACCCGGTGTTCACCGCGTGCTCCCGGCCCGTGCACCGCAGCGTCTCCGGGTTCGAGGCGGTCCGCCGCCTGCAGCCGGACTTCTTCCTGCACCCGGGCGACAACGTCTACGCCGACGGGCCGCTGCAGGAGAGGGTCGAGCTGCCCGACGGCACGGTGTGGCGCAACGTCGTCACGCCGGAGAAGAGCAAGGTGGCCGAGACGCTCGACGAGTACCGCGGCCAGTACCGCTACAACCTGCTCGACGCCAACGTGCGCGGCATGGCCGCCGAGGTGCCGCTGGTGGTGCAGTGGGACGACCACGAGGTCACCAACAACTGGTACCCGGGCGAGGTCCTCACCGACGAGCGGTACACGGTCCGGGACGTCGACACGCTGGCCGGCCGCGCCCGCCGGGCCTTCTCCGGTACACGCCGCTCGGCGGCGACCGGGTGCAGCGGATGCTGCCGTACGGCCCGCTGGTGGACGTGGTCGCGCTCGACCTGCGCACCCACCGGGGCCCGAACACCGACAACCTGGCCGCCGACGGACCGGGCACCCGCATCCTCGGTGAGGAGCAGCTCGCGCGGGTCACCCGGCAGCTCACGGGGTCGCGGGCGCTGTGGGAGGTGGTTGCCTGGGACATGCCGATCGGGCTGGTCGTCCCCGACGGCGAGGTCGCCCAGGAGGGCATCGCCAACCGCGACCCCCGCCGGCCGCTGGGCAGGGAGCAGGAGATCGCCCGGCTGCTGTCGGACCTCAAGCGGCACGGCGTCCGCAACGTCGTCTGCTGACCGCCGACGTCCACTACACGGCAGCGCACCACTACTCCCCCGAGCGGGCGGCCTTCGCCGACTTCGACCCGTTCTGGGAGTTCGTGTCCGGGCCGCTGCACGCGGGCGCCTTCGGTCCGAACGAGCTCGACGGGACGTTCGGCCCGCAGGTGGTCTTCTCCCGGACCGGCCGGCGGGCGGGCGGGCGAGGAGCCCAACGACTCCTCGCAGTTCCTCGGGCACGTCCGCGTCGACGGCGACAGCGGGGTGATGACCGTGGAGCTGCGGGACGTCGGCGGCCGGGTGCTGCACCGCACCGACCTGACGCCGTCCTGACCGCTACTCCTGCGCGGCGTCCAGGTGGTACCGCCGCCGCACCCATGCGCGGCCGACCAGACCCGTGCCGGTGAACACCACGGCGTTGAGGACGGCGAGGGTCCAGCTGACCAGCAGCAGCCTGAGGGCGAAGCCGACGGCGCCCCAGGCGAGTTGCTTGACGAGGAAGGAGCCGAACGGTTCCCTCAGGTACTGCGCCATCCACGCGCGGTCGTTCGCGCGGTCGCGCTGCCGCCCGCGTTCGACGTCCCGCTCGTAGCGGCTCCGTGGTCGGCGCTCCGGCTGCTCCACCCGTCGCACTCCTCGTCCCGGCCGGCCCCCGCCCGCCGGACCCTGCGGTACCGAGGACCGGGGCGCGAGCGCGTTCCCCCGGCCGTGGCACGCCGGCCCCCGCGGGCGCGACCCGGGTTCCTGGCGAGCGCCTGCACGCCCTGGCCCGGCGTATCGACCGGGACCGGCGCCGCGGTCAGAGATCGGCGGCCATCGTCCCCTCCGCGGCGCCCGGCACGGGGCGGAACCCGGCTGCGCGGTACAGGTGCACGGAGGGGTTGCCGGGCTCGACGCTGAGGCTGACCCGCGGGTACCCCCGCCGGCGGGCCTCCTCGAGCGCCTGGCGCAGCAGCCCACCGCCGATCCCCTGGCCGCGGTAGCCGGACCACACGCAGAGGCTGACCTCGGGGACGTCGTCGGCCACGTGGCCGTAGCCGCGGTCCGCCCCGGCGAGGACGAGCGCCCACACCACCCCCACGGTGCGGCCGTCCCGCCCGGCGACGAGACCGAAGTCGCCGCGCTCAGGTCGGAGGACGCAGTAGTGGCGCAGCTCGGGGGTCTCGTCGACGTCGCGGAAGGTGAACCGCTGGTCCCCTCTCCAGTTCACGTTCGTCACGGTCGCCGTCCGCAGCAGCTCGCGGTCGCTCTCGGTGAGCGGGCGGGTGGTCACCTCGATCGCCATGGGAGGAACTGTCACACCCGCCGCGCGGCCGGAGCTCCCGCCTCGTGCCGCGCGCCGGACGACGCACCTGCCGGGACGCGCTGCTGTTCAGTACGGCGGCGGGGTGGTGACGGCGGTCAAGCCCGACGCGGTGGTGACGGTGAGGGTGCCGTCGGGGGCGAGGTCCTGTCGCCAGCCCGGCGCCTGGTGCTTGCCGCGGTGGTCGGTGGTGCAGTAGCCGGCCAGGTTGGCCGCGGCGGTCTCTCCCCCCTCGGCATGGGGCCGGTGGTGGTCCAGCTCGCCGGCCTGCGGCACGCGCCGCCGGCAGCCGGGGAACCGGCAGCGCCGGTCCCGCGCCCGGCCCTGCCGGTCCAGCGCCGCGCGGGGCCGGTAGCCGGCGGTGGGGCCCGGCCGGCCGAGCCCGGGCCGGCCGCTCAGGTCGTGGGTGCAGGCCTCCGGCCGCCGCCGGCAGGCCCGGGCGCCGCAGTGCCCGGCCCGGCGCAGCCCGGGCAGGTCGGTCAGGGTCAGCAGCGCGCCGGTGACCGCGTCGGCGAGCACCAGGCGGGGCCGGTCGGCCAGCCCACCCCCGGCCGTGGCGTCCAGCAGCGCGGCCAGCTCGGCCCACTGGGCGTCCGCCGCGGCGGCCAGCGCGCCGAGCGCGTCGGGTGCGGCGTCGACCCGTCCGGCGGCACTCGCCCGCCAGGCGGCCTCGTCGGCGGCCTCGGCCTGCTCGGCGGTGCACACCGACCGCCGGGCGTGGCCGAGCGCCAGCCGGGCGGCGTGCACCGCCGCCCCGGCGTCGTCGACCGCCCGATCCGCGGCCGCCCACCAGCCACCCGGGGGCGGGTCGATGTCCGGGTGCGAGTCGGTGCCCCATGGCCCGGCGGGCGGGAGGCCGCCCGGATCGTCCAGCGGGTCGGGGTGGTCGGCGCCGTTGGCCACCGGGTCGACGCCGCGGTCGAGCCGGCCGCCGGCGGGCGGTGAGTCCGGCGGCCACTCGGGCTCGTCGAGTTCACCGGCCAGCAGCCGGGCCTCCATCCGGTCCCACCAGGCGGCCAGCGCGGCCTGCTCGGCCTCCTGCCAGGGCAGGTCTACCGCGGGCGTGACCCCAGCCGCCGGACCGGCCGGATCGGCGCTCGCGGCCGGATCGGCCTCCTGCCAGGGCAGGTCTACCGCGGGCGTGACCCCAGCCGCCGGACCGGCCGGATCGGCGCTCGCGGCCGGATCGGCGCTCGCGGCCGGATCGTGGCCGGCGAAGGCGCGCACCAGCTGCCGGGCCATCTCCGCCGGCACCAGCTCCCCGTCCACCTCGCCCGGCGCGTCCCCGCCCAGCATGGTCGCCACCGAGGCCACGATGGTCAGCAGCACCCGCACCGGCGGCAGCTCGCCCTCCCCCGGGCGCAGCACCAGGTCCAGCAGCGCGTCGACCATCTTCTGCCCGCGCGTGCGCACCGGCCCGCCGGGCTCGTCGACCAGCGCCTCGGCGCACTGCACCAGGGCCGCGTGCAGCGCCCGGGCCTCGGGCATGGTGCACACCACCGTCAGCGCCGCCATCCCCTCGGCCCGCTCCGGCCGCAGGGAGACGCCGCGCTCCTTCAGCGCCCGGGCCAGCCGCCGGGCCGCCGCGGCCGCGTCCCGCCGGGCGACCACCACCCGCGCCTTGTCGCCCAGCTGCGACGGGCTGGTCACCGTCCGACGGCGCCCCACCCAGGCCAGCAGGTCGGCCTCGACCTCCGCCCGCAGCGCGTCGTTGCTGATGGGGGCGACCTTGTCGATCAGGTGCCACAGGTGCCCGCGGTGGATCAGCCCGGATTCCAGCGCCGCCAGCGTGCCCGGCAGCCGCTGCACCAGCGTCAGCGACTCCTCCAACAACTTCGCCGCACCCGGCTGGGTCAGGTTCAGCGCGATCGCCAGCTCCGGGGTGGCCCACTCCGACACCGGCCGCAGCACCTCCGGGCGCGCCGCCCACCGCTCGGCCGACATCGCCCCGCGCTCGCCCTGCGCCCGATCCGCACTGGCCGGCCGGGACGCCGCGAACGCCGCCACCGCCCGCGCCCGCACCGCCGTGGCCCGGGCGATCTCCCGGTCCGCGGCCTGCACCGCACCCAACGGCCCGGCCGCCCACCCCACGACCGGCGCGTCAGCGGTCACCGCACTGACCCGCGCCCCGTCCCCCACGTCTTCGATCGTACGTTCGAGTTGGGTGATAAGCAAGACGAATTCGCAGGTCACAAGCGTGTACAACTGCGCTCAACTTGCAGCGGGCGCCGCACTGAGCCAGCCCCAGTGAGACCAGAGTGCAGTAAACCGTGCTCCCCGGACGCCGGGCAGCGCCCCGAAGACCTGCGCCCAGCGCGCGGACCAGCGCCTCGGTCAGCGAGCCGTGTTCAGACGAGGAACCGGTAGGCCGTCGTCCCCGGCGCGACGTGCTCGATGCGCAGCGGACTGGCCTCGATCCGGGCCAGCAGCGCCGGGAAGTCCGCCGCGCTGCCGAGCTCGATGCCGGTGAGCGCGGCGCCGGTCTCCCGGTTGTCGCGCTTGACGTACTCGAACAGCACGATGTCGTCGTCCGGACCGAGCACCTCGTCGAGGAAGCGGCGCAGCGCGCCGGGCTCCTGCGGGAACTCGATGAGGAAGTAGTGCTTGAGGCCGCGGTGGACCAGCGAGCGCTCGACCACCTCGGCGTAGCGGCTGACGTCGTTGTTGCCGCCCGACAGCAGGCAGACCACCGTCTGCCCCGGCTCGACCGGGACCAGCCCGCCGGTCAGCGCGGCGGTCGCCAGCGCACCGGCGGGCTCGGCGATGACGCCGTCCACCTGGTAGAGGTCCAGCATCTCGGTGCAGATCTGGCCCTCGGGCACCGCGACCAGCTCCGCGCCCGAGTCGCGCACCAGCGGGAAGGTCACGTCCCCGACGCGGCGGACGGCGGCGCCGTCGACGAAGGTGTCCAGCTGCGACAACTCGACCGGCGAATCGGCGGCCAGCGCCGCGGCCATGCTCGCCGCCCCGGCCGGCTCCACGCCGACGATGCGGGTGCCGGGGCTGTGCAGCCGCAGCCAGGTGGCGCAGCCGGCCAGCAGGCCACCGCCTCCCACGGGGAGGACGACGACGTCCGGCGGTACCGGGAGCTGCTCGAGGAGCTCCAGCGCGACCGTCGCCTGCCCGACCACGGTGTCGACGGCGTCGAAGGCGGGCACCAGCGTCGCCCCGGTGTCGCGGGCGCGGGCCAGCGCGGCGGCCGCGGCCTCGTCGTAGGAGTCACCGGTGACCACGAGCTCGACGAACTCCCCGCCCAGGGCGGCGATGCGGTCCCGCTTCTGCCGCGGCGTCGTCCCCGGGACGACGACCGAGCCGCGCACCCCCAGCGCCCGGCAGGCGTAGGCGACGCCCTGGCCGTGGTTCCCGGCGCTGGCGCAGACCACGCCGGCGGCCTGACGATCGGCGTCCAGCTGGCTGATCGTGTTGTAGGCGCCGCGGATCTTGTAGGACCGGCCGACCTGCAGGTCCTCCCGCTTCAGCCAGACGTCGACCCCCGTCCTCGCCGACAGCCGGGCGTTGCGCTGCAGCGGCGTCCGCTCGGCCACCCCGGCCAGCCGGCGGGCCGCCGCCTCGACCTGGGCGCCGAAGCGCTGCGCCGTCCCGGGGTGTGCGACGTCGACGCGGCTCTCCACGCCACCATCCTCCCCGACGCCGTCGCCGGGGTCCCCACCGAGACGCGGCAGCGGGCGCCGCCGGTCGTGGAGACCGGCGACGCCCGCCGCGGAGCGGTGCCGGGTCAGCCGGCCACGGTGATCCGGTCGGTGGCCGGCGGGGCCACCGGCTCCCCGGTGGACAGGTACGCGATGAAGGCATCCACGTCGAACCCGGGCTGGTTGACGGCGTCGGTGCCCTCGGTGAGCACGGTGAAGCCGTCCCCGCCGCCGGCGAGGAAGTTGTTGACCGTGATCCGGTAGGTCTCCGTCCGGACGACGGGGGCGCCGTCGATGGTCAGCGAGTCCGGCGCGACGGCGCCCCCGGTGACCGTGTACCGGACGCTGGCGGAGGGCTGCAGCACGCGCCCCACCGCGAACTGCTGGTCGAGCAGCGCGTAGAGCTGGTCACCGGTGAGGGTCAGCGTGGTGAGCAGGTTGTTGAACGGCTGCACGGCGAAGGCCTCGCCGTAGGTCACCACCCCGTCGCCCTCGGCGGCGCCCGACGAGGCGTGGGTCAGGTCGGCCCGCACGCCACCGGGGTTCGTGAACGCCGCGACGGCGCCGGCCTCCTCGTCGGTGGCGGCGAGCTGCGCGTCGGCGATCAGGTTGCCCAGCGGCGACTCCCCGCGGAGGTCGCCGACCAGGGGCTCCTGGGCCCGCAGGACGTCACCGGTGATCGCTCCGACCGGCTCGTTCGCGATCGGCTCGGCGATCTCCTGGTACCGGGCGACGAGCGCCTGGGCGTCCGCGTCGGGCGCGACGTCGCGGGTGACGACCACGTTGTCGGCCTTGCTGGTGATCACGTCTCCGGTCCGGCGGCTGATCCGCAGGTCGACGTCGGTGATCAACCGGCCGTTGGACAGCGCCTGGGTGACCAGCTTGCCGTCGACCGTGCAGACGTACCCGCTGTGGGAGTGCCCGGTCAGCACGACGTCGACGGCGTCGTCGATCGCGCCGGCGATGTCGAAGGCCGGGCCGGTCGGATCGGTGCAGCCGTCCACGTCGCCACCCGCGGTGCCACCCTCGTGCAGCGAGACCACGATGGCCTCGACGCCCTGCTGCTGCAGCTCCGCGGCGTAGCGGTTGATCGTCTCGACCTCGTCGAGGAACTCGACGCCGGCGATGCCCGCCGCCGAGACGATGGAGGGCGTGCCCTCGAGGACCGCCCCGATGACGCCGAGGCGTACGCCGTCGAACTCGTACACCTCGTAGGGCGCCGCGATCGGCTCCCGGCTCCCCTGGTCGACGACGTTGGCGGCCAGCCAGTCGGCGTCGGAGCCGTCGTAGCCGTCGCCGTCCAGGCAGCCGTCGGCCGGGTGGCAGGCGCCGCCGTCGACGACCCGCTGCAGCTCGGCAACGCCCTCGTCGAACTCGTGGTTGCCGACGGTGGCGATGTCGAGGCCCAGGGCGTCCATCGCGTCCACGGTCGGCTCGTCGCGGAACAGGGCCGAGAGGAACGGGCTGCCGCCGACCAGGTCGCCGTTGCTGATCGTCAGCGTGTTGCGGTTCTCGGCCTCCTGCTCCAGGTGGGTGGCGAAGGAGGCCAGGCCACCGGCCTCGACGTCGCCGTTGGGCAGCGTCACGCGCCCGCCGGAGCCGGTCGGCGGCTCGAGGGCGCCGTGGAAGTCGTTGAAGGCGAGCAGCTGCACCTCGACCGGCGGGCCGGCCTTCTCCTCGGGACCAGCCGCGGCGGGGGCGGCGGTCGCGACGGCGAGGACGGCCAGGCACGCGGTGGCGGTCGTGGCCGTCAGGGGACGGGACCTCATTCGGGATCTCCTCGATCGACGACGAGTCAGGGCGTCAGCACGCTATGTCGCGAGGGTGGACGCCCGTGACCCGTGGGGGTGAACAGCCGGGGTCGCGGGTGCGCCGCCCGGACCCGTCCGCCACCGGACACTGGAGCCGTGAGCCTGGAGACCCCCGACAGCGCCGTGGGGAGGCGCGGCGTCGTCCGCCTGCTGAACACCACCGGTGGCCGGCTGCTCTGCCTGGCCGGTGCCGTCGACGCCGCCGCCGTCGATGCGTTCTGGCGCCGCTACGGCCGGGAGCCCGCGCGGATCGACCGCATCGACGCCCGCTCGGTGACCGCGCTGTCCGGGCCGGGCGTCGAGCTGCTGCTCGACCACGTCGAGGCCGCCGAACGGGCCGGCCGCCCGGTCGAGCTGCGTCCCTCCCCCGCGGTGACGCGCGTCCTGACCGGCGTGGGTGGAGTCGCTGGTGCGGGGGCACCCCGGCGCCCGTGAGCGGGAAGTCGGCGGAGGACCACGCGGCGGACCACCCGGACCCGGAGCTGAGGCCCGCCGGCGGGTCGGGCGGATGTCCGGGGACTCCCAGCTCGACGGGGCCGAGAGGGGCGAGCGCGAGCTGGGCCGGGGCCGCACGACGGTGCTCGAGGCGATCGAGCGCCGGCGCGAGCGCTCCTGACCCGGCGGCAGGAGACGGCGCACGGCAGGGGCCTGGAGTCGCCCCAGCCGGCTCTCGTGGGGTATGACGACAGGGACCGCTGCGGTCGCCGCCGTCCCCCTGAGCTCGGCGTGCGCACCGCGACAGGAGCTCGGCCGACGGCCGGGCGGCTGGACGGGTCGAGCACGGTGCGCCGCGACGTCGCGGCCGACCGGGAGGGAGCGGCATGAGGGTGGCGCTGTTCGCCACGTGTCTGGTCGACACGGTGGCACCGCAGGTCGCGATGGCCACGGCGAGGCTGCTGGAGCGGCTGGGTCACGAGGTCGTCGTCCCGGCCGGGCAGGCCTGCTGCGGGCAGATGCACGTCAACACCGGCTACCGGCGCGAGGCGGTGCCGATCGTCGCCAACCACGTGCGCGCCTTCGCCGGCGCGGAGGCGGTCGTGTCACCGTCCGGGTCCTGCGTGGCCTCGATCCACCACCAGCAGGCCATGGTGCTGCGCCGCGCCGGCGAGGACGAGCTGGCCGCCGAGGCCGAGGCGCTGGCCGGGCGCACCTACGAGCTCTCCCAGTTCCTCGTCGACGTGCTCGGGGTGACCGACGTCGGCGCCTACTACCCGCACCGGGTGACCTACCACCCGACCTGCCACTCGCTGCGGCTGCTGCGGGTCGGCGACCGGCCGCTGCAGCTGCTGCGCGCGGTGCGCGGCCTGGAGCTGGTCGAGCTGCCGGCCGCCGAGCAGTGCTGCGGCTTCGGGGGCACCTTCTCGATCAAGAACTCCGACACCTCGACGGCGATGCTGACCGACAAGATGGCCAACATCCTGTCCACGCACGCGGAGGTGTGCACCGCCGGTGACGCCTCCTGCCTCATGCACATCGGCGGTGGGCTCTCCCGGCTGCGGTCGGGGACGCGCACCGTGCACCTGGCCGAGATCCTGGCCTCGACGGAGGACGCCGTGACCCCGCAGCAGACCACCCGACCGGCGGTTCCCGCGGAAACCGCCGAGGTGCCGGCATGACCACCGCCCCCGAGCGCACCGACCCCACGCCGCTCGCCCCGGGTGCGCCCCGCTCCGGGACGACGTTCCTCGGCCTGCCGACCGCGCCGCGCGGGGTCGGCCACCTGCGCGGCGACCGGCCGTTCCCGGACGCCGCCCGCGACGCCCTGCGCGACGGCCAGCTGCGCGCCAACCTGGGCCACGCGACGAGCACCATCCGCGCCAAGCGCGCCAAGGTGGTCGGCGAGGTGCCCGACTGGGAGCAGCTGCGCCAGGCCGGCAAGGCGCTGAAGACGACCACCATGGCGCGGCTTGACGAGCACCTGGTCGAGCTGGAGCGGCAGGTGACCGCGCGCGGCGGCACGGTGCACTGGGCGCGCGACGCCGACGAGGCCAACGCGATCGTCACCCGGCTGGTGCAGGCCACCGGCACCGACGAGGTGGTCAAGGTCAAGTCGATGGCCACCCAGGAGATCGGTCTCAACGAGGCGCTCGAGGCCGCCGGCATCACCGCGCACGAGACCGACCTGGCCGAGCTGATCGTGCAGCTGGGGGACGACGCGCCCAGCCACATCCTGGTGCCGGCGATCCACAAGAACCGCGCCGAGATCCGCGAGATCTTCCTGCGGACCATGCCGCAGTTCCAGGGACCCGGCGCCGACCGCGACCTGCCCGACGAGCCGCGCCGGCTGGCCATGGCGGCCCGCACCCACCTGCGGGAGCGGTTCCTGCGCGCCCGGGTGGCGATCAGCGGCGCCAACTTCGCCGTCGCCGAGACCGGCACCCTCGCCGTCGTCGAGAGCGAGGGCAACGGCCGGATGTGCCTGACCCTGCCGCAGACCCTGATCACCGTCATGGGCATCGAGAAGCTGGTGCCGGCCTGGCGGGACCTCGAGGTGTTCCTGCAGCTGCTCCCCCGCTCCTCCACCGGCGAGCGGATGAACCCCTACACGTCGATGTGGACCGGCGTCACCCCCGGCGACGGGCCGCAGGAGTTCCACCTCGTGCTGCTGGACAACGGACGGACGGCGGTGCTCGCCGACGAGGTGGGCCGCGAGGCGCTGCACTGCATCCGCTGCTCGGCCTGCCTCAACGTGTGCCCGGTGTACGAGCGCACCGGGGGGCACTCCTACGGCTCGGTCTACCCGGGCCCGATCGGCGCCGTCCTCTCCCCGCAGCTGACCGGGGTCGAGGACAACGCGTCGCTGCCGTACGCCTCGTCGCTGTGCGGCGCCTGCTACGACGCCTGCCCGGTGGCCATCGACATCCCCTCGATCCTGGTGCACCTGCGCGCCGAGCACGTCGAGGCGCAGGAGAGGACGACGCCGGAGGCCGCCGCCTTCCGGGCGCTGGCGAAGGCCATGTCGCACCCGCGGCTGTGGCGGCTGACCCAGCGGGCCGCGGGTCTGGGCCGGTTCCTCGCCCGCGGGAGGCCGACGCTGCCGCCGGTGCTGCCACCACCGGCCTCGGGCTGGACCCGCAGCCGCGACCTGCCCGCCCCGCCGCGGGAGACCTTCACGCAGGCCTGGGCGCGGGAGCACGGGCGATGAGCGCGCGCGAGGAGGTGCTCGGCCGGATCCGCACCGCGCTGGGCGAGAACCGTCCGGAGGTGACGGTCCCCCGCGACTACCGCACCGCCGACGAGCGCCCCGCCGACCAGCTGCGCGAGGTCCTCGTCGACCGGCTCGAGGACTACAAGGCCTCGGTGCTCCGCTGCGGCCCCGACGAGATCGGGGCCACCGTCGCGGCCGCCCTCGACACCGGTCTGGGCGCCGGCTGGGACCCCGCGTCGGTCGTCGTCGCCCCCGGGGTGCCGGCCGGGTGGCGGCCGGACGGCGCCACCGAGGACGACGGCCGCCCCGCCGTCGAGCTGGCCTCCTTCGCCGCGACGCTGACCGGGGTCGCCGTGGCCATCGCCGAGACCGGCACGCTGGTCCTCGACGGGAGCCCGCTGTCCGGCCGGCGGGCGGTCTCGCTGCTGCCCGACTGCCTGGTCTGCGTGGTCGAGGCCGGGCAGGTCGTCGGCGGCGTCCCCGAGGCGCTCCCCCGGCTGGACCCGAACGCGCCGCTGACGATGATCAGCGGCCCGTCGGCCACCAGCGACATCGAGCTGCAGCGGGTCGAGGGCGTGCACGGGCCGCGCACGCTGGTCGTGGTGCTGGTCGCCTGACGCGGCCGGGAGCATCGCAGCGAGCGAGGAGCGGACCGGCCGCGGAAGGCGACCCGTGGGCATGGTCGCCTGACGCGGCCGGGAGCAACCGCAGCGGTGCTCCCGGCCACAGCTCCGGTCGCCGCCGCCCGTGACCTGGGGGCCGCCGCGCGGCGGCCGGCCGGCTGACGGGCCGGCCGCCGGGCACCTCACCGGAGGACGACGAGCAGGTCACCGCCCTCCACCTGCTGGACGGCGCTGATCGCCAGCCGCTCCACCGTGCCGGCGACCGGGGCGGTGATCGCGGCCTCCATCTTCATCGCCTCGATGGTGGCGATCGGCTGCCCGGACTCCACGGTGTCGCCCTCCTTCACCTGTAAGGTGACCACCCCGGCGAAGGGTGCGGCGACCTGGCCGGGGTCGCTGCGGTCGGCCTTCTCGGCGGCCTTGACCTGCGCGTCGACGTTCCGGTCCCGGACCGACACCGGGCGCAGCTGTCCGTTGAGGGTGCCCACGACGGTGCGCATGCCGCGCTCGTCGGGGTCGCCGATGGCCTCGATGCCCATGAGCAGGGTGACACCGGGCTCGAGGTCGACGGCGTGCTCGTCGCCGGGCCGCAACCCGTACAGGAACTCCTTGGTCGGCAGCACCGACACGTCGCCGTAGGCGTCGACGTGTGCCCGGTACTCGCGCGTGGGTCCGGGGAACAGCAGCCGGTTGAGCGTCTCCCGCGGCGCTTCTGCCAGCCCGCGCTCGTCGTCGGCCGACAGCTCGGCCGGCGGCTCGGCGGGCCGGCGGCCCTCCAGCGCCCGGGTGCGGAACGGCTCGGGCCAGCCGCCGGGCGGGTCGCCGAGCTCGCCGCGCAGGAAGCCGATCACCGAGTCGGGCAGGTCGTAGGTGCCGGGCTCGGCGGCGAAGTCCTCGACCTTCACCCCGGAGCCGACCAGCTGCAGCGCCAGGTCGCCGACCACCTTGGACGACGGGGTGACCTTGACCAGCCGGCCGAGCAGCCGGTCGGCGGCGGCGTAGGCGTCCTCGACCTCCTCGAAGCGCTGCCCCAGACCGAGGGCGATGGCCTGCTGGCGCAGGTTGGACAGCTGCCCGCCGGGGATCTCGTGGGTGTACACCCGCCCGGTGGGCGCGGGCAGTCCCGACTCGAAGGGGGCGTAGACCCGGCGGACCGCCTCCCAGTAGGGCTCCAGGTCGTTGACCGCGGCCAGCTCCAGGCCGGTGGCCCGCTCGGTCGCGTCGGTAGCGGCGACGATCGCCGACAGCGGCGGCTGGCTCGTGGTGCCGGCCATGGAGGCCACCGCCCCGTCGACCGCGTCCACCCCGGCGGTCCAGGCGGCCAGCAGGGTGGCGAGCTGCCCGCCGGCGGTGTCGTGGGTGTGCAGGTGCACCGGCAGGTCGAACCGCTCCCGCAGCGCCGTCACCAGCGTCGCCGCCGCGGGCGGGCGCAGCAACCCGGCCATGTCCTTGATCGCCAACACGTGCGCGCCGGCGGCGACGATCTGCTCGGCCAGCCGCAGGTAGTAGTCCAGCGTGTAGAGGTCCTCGCCCGGGTCGGACAGGTCGCCGGTGTAGCACAGCGCCACCTCCGCGACCGCCGTCCCGGTCGCCCGGACCGCGTCGATGGCTGGGCGCATCTGGGAGACGTCGTTGAGCGCGTCGAACACCCGGAACACGTCGATGCCGGTGGCCGCCGCCTCGCGGACGAACGCGTCGGTGACCGCCTCCGGGTACGGGGTGTAGCCGACGGTGTTTCGGCCGCGCAGCAGCATCTGCAGGCAGACGTTCGGCACCGCCTCGCGCAGCGCGGCCAGCCGGTCCCACGGGTCCTCGTGCAGGAACCGCAGCGCGACGTCGTAGGTGGCCCCGCCCCAGCACTCCAGGCTGAACAGCTGCGGCACGGTGCGGGCCACGTGCCCGGCGACGCCCAGCAGGTCCTTGGTGCGCACCCGGGTGGCCAGCAGCGACTGGTGCGCATCCCGGAACGTGGTGTCGGTCACCGCCAGCGCGGTCTGGGCCCGCAGCTCGGCCGCGAAGGCCTCCGGGCCGGCCGCGCGCAGCCGCTGGCGGGTGCCGTCCGGCGGCGGGCCGGCCAGGTCGACGGCGGGCAGCTTGGACACCGGGTCGACCAGGTGCGGGCGCTCCCCGTGCGGCTGGTTCACCGTCACGTCGGCCAGGTAGGTGAGCAGCCGGGTACCCCGGTCGGCGGAGCTGCGCGCGGTCAGCAGGTGCGGCCGCTGGTCGATGAACGACGTCGTGATCCGCCCGGCGGCGAAGTCCGGGTCGTCCAGCAGCGCCTGCAGGAACGGGATGTTGGTGGCCACGCCGCGGATGCGGAACTCGGCCACCGCCCGCCGCGCCCGGGCGACCGCGGTGGCGAAGTCCCGGCCGCGGCAGGTGAGCTTCACCAGCATCGAGTCGAAGTGCGCCTCGACCTGCCCGCCGAGCGAGGCCCCGCCGTCCAGCCGGATGCCGGCCCCACCCGGGGACCGGTAGGTGGTGATCCGGCCGGTGTCCGGGCGGAACCCGTTGGCCGGGTCCTCGGTGGTGATCCGGCACTGCAGCGCCGCACCGCGCAGCACGATCGACTCCTGGGACAACCCCAGGTCGGCCAGGGTCTCCCCCGCCGCGATCCGCAGCTGGGACTGCACCAGGTCGACGTCGGTCACCTCCTCGGTGACCGTGTGCTCCACCTGGATCCGCGGGTTCATCTCGATGAACACGTGCCGGCCGGACCGGTCGAGCAGGAACTCCACCGTGCCGGCGTTGACGTAGCCGATCGCCCGGGCGAAGGCCACCGCGTCGGCGCAGATCCGCTCGCGCAGCGCCGGGTCCAGGTTCGGCGCCGGCGCCAGCTCCACGACCTTCTGGTGCCGGCGCTGCACCGAGCAGTCCCGCTCGAACAGGTGCACCACGTTCCCGGCGCCGTCGGCCAGGATCTGCACCTCGATGTGCCGGGGCTCGACGACGGCCTGCTCGCAGAAGACCGTCGCGTCGCCGAACGCCGCCTCCGCCTCCCGCATCGCCGCCTGCACCGCGCCGGCCAGCTCGGCGGGGTCCTCCACCCGCCGCATCCCGCGCCCGCCGCCGCCGGCGACCGCCTTGACGAACACCGGGAACGGCAGTGCCTCCGCGGCGGCCAGCAGGGTGTCCAGGTCGGCGCTGGGCTCGGTCGAGGCGAGCACGGGGAGGCCCGCGTCCCGCGCCGCGGCGATCGCGCGGGCCTTGTTGCCGGTCAGCTCGAGCACCGACGCCGGCGGGCCGACGAAGGTGATGCCCGCCTG
The DNA here is from genome assembly GCF_054050015.1 of Geodermatophilus sp. SYSU D01176. NCBI lineage: Bacteria > Bacillati > Actinomycetota > Actinomycetes > Geodermatophilales > Geodermatophilaceae > Geodermatophilus > Geodermatophilus sp. SYSU D01176. The sequence continues at coordinate 16,897 of NZ_JBJGYN010000069.1, forward strand.
CGCGCACGCCTCGGCCAGGTCGGGGTTCTCCGACAGGAAGCCGTAGCCGGGGTAGACCGCGTCGGCCCCGGCCCGCCGGGCCGCGGCGACGATCTCGTCGACCGAGAGGTAGGCCCGCACCGGGTGCCCCTCCTCGCCGATCTGGTAGCTCTCGTCGGCCTTGAGCCGGTGGACCGAGTTGCGGTCCTCCCACGGGAAGACGGCGACCGTCTGTGCCCCGAGCTCGTAGGCCGCGCGGAAGGCGCGCACCGCGATCTCCCCGCGGTTGGCCACCAGCACCTTGCGGAACATGGCGTCTCCTCCTCGGCTCCGGTGAGCCGGTCGTCGGTCCCGCCGTATCGTGCCGTGCCCGTGCCGGGCTCCGACAGCCCGTGGGCAGAGAACGGCCGGCCGGCGCCCGCGGACGCCGGCCGGCCGCTACCTGGTGCTGCGCCGGTCCCCTGTCACTCCCCGGTCACGCGGTGGCGGTGGAGGGCAGCGGGGCGGCGCCGCGACCGGGGAGGACCTTCTCGATGGCGTCCCCGAGGCGCTCCGACGAGTAGGCGAGCAGCGCCCCGGCGACCAGCGACGCCAGCGTCGCCCAGAAGACGCCCTGGTTGCCGAAGTAGGCCGCGGCCCCGACGAAGGCCCCCGGGATGAACGACAGGGGGCCGACGGCCGCCTGCACGCACATGCCGAACGCCGCCAGCGCGACGAACAGGCCGAGGACGGCGGCCGACCCGGCACTGACCTGCGTCGCGGCCCACAGGAGGGCGAAGCCCCACAGCAGCCCGCTGACGTTGGCAGCGAGCCCCTTCGCCAGGCCCGTGACCCCGCCGCCGGCGGCGTAGAAGCAGGCCCAGGCGGCGAAGCCGATCCAGACCACGAGCGGGGCCTGCCAGGTGCCGATGCTGGTGACGGACAGCGCCACCCAGGTGAACAGGCCCGCGAGCAGGCCGATGGAGGTGCCCAGAGCGATCAGTCGCTTCATCGAGAGTCCCCTAGGGGATCGTGGCCACCGTTCAGGGGCCCGCGCCGAACCTGCGAGGCGCGGGGGGAAGGGTGGTCCGCTTTCATGGGATGAGGATGGCGCGGCCGCGGACCTTGCCGGCGTCGAGGTCGCGGAGCGCGTCCACGGCCCGGTCGAGGGGGTACTGCTGGGTGTGCAGGGTGACCTTCCCGGCCTGCGCGAGCACCATCAGCTCGGCCAGGTCGGTGTAGGTGCCGACGATGTTGCCGACGATGTTCTTCTCGCCGGCGACGAGGTCCAGCGTCGGGATCCGGAGCTCGCCGCCGTACCCGATGACGTAGTACGAGCCGGCCGGGCCGGTCATGTGCCAACCGTCCATCTCCGCGCCCTGCTCGGCGACGAAGTCGAAGACGACGTTCGCGCCCCCGCCAGTGAGGTCCTGGACCGCCTGCACCTGGTTGCCGTCGGCGACCACGGTCTCGTCGGCCCCGATCTGCCGGGCGAGTTCCAGGGCGTCGGGGTTGCGGTCGACGACGACGATCCGGGTGCCCGACAGCGCGGCCAGGCACTGGATGCCGATGTGGCCGAGGCCGCCGGCGCCCTGCACGACCGCCGTCGTGCCCGCGTGCAGCAGCGGCAGCGCCTTGCGGACGGCGTGGTAGGCGGTGATGCCCGCGTCGGCGAGCGCGGCGACGTCGGCCGGGTTGGTGCTCGGGTCGAGCTTCACGCAGGCCCGGGCGGTCGTGCGCAGGTACTCGGCCATGCCGCCGTCGTTGTTCGACAGTCCGGGGAAGAAGGCGTTCTCGCACTGCATGTCCCGGCCGGCGCGGCAGGCCGTGCACAGGCCGCAGCTGGGCTGGGGGTGCAGGATCACCGTGTCCCCGACGGCGACGTTGGTGACCCCCTCCCCGACCTCGTGCACCCAGCCGGCGTTCTCGTGCCCGATGACGTAGGGGAGGTCCGGGTTCTGCAGGTCGGCCCACTGGCCCTCGAGGATGTGCAGGTCGGTGCGGCAGACGCCGGCGCCGCCGATCCTGACGACGACGTCGAGGGGACCCTGGATCGTCGGTTCGGGGATGTCGTCGATCGAGGGATCGGCGTGGTACTCGTGCACGCGGACGGCTCTCATGACAGGACCTCCAGGGGGAGCAGGGTGCGGGAGTCGGCGTCGGGCCGGGGCGTCTGGTCGGCCTCGGCGCCGGGGTAGCGGGTGGCCAGCAGGCCGCGGCAGAAGTGCGCGTTCCCGTCGATCGAGATGCGCACCGAGCGGGCCTTGCGCAGGTAGAGCGCCGCGGTCCCGGGAGCGGGGCGGGTGCCGTCGGCGTCCACCAGCACCGGTGCGCCGGGGTCCGTCGGCAGGCCGACCGTGGCCCGGCGGCGCAGCAGCGCCTCGGTGGTCGACTCTCCCGCCGGCAGGTCGGCCAGGGTGAGGTGGACGACGTCGTCCTCCGACAGCGACCGGTCGGCTCGCAGCAGGGCGGTGACCGCCCGCTCCATGGCGGCGGTGTGCGCCTTGCGGTGGAAGGTCGCCCGCAGCTCGTCGAGCGAGTCCTCGGCCTCGTGCCCGAAGGTGCCGCGGTAGCCGGCGGCGGCCGCGAGGCCGCGGTTGATCAGCTCGGAGTCGTGGGGGGGGGGGGGGGGGGGGGGGGGGGGGGGGGGGGGGGGGGGGGGGGGGGGGGGGGGGGGGGGGGGGGGGGGGGGGGGGGGGGGGGGGGGGG
>NZ_JBJGYN010000070.1:0-18470 GCF_054050015.1 Geodermatophilus sp. SYSU D01176
GGGTGGGAGCAGGAGCGGGTGGGCGGGTGGGTGGGTGGGAGCAGGAGCGGGTGACGGCTCGGCGTCCGCCACCTGGGTTATCGGCGCAGCGGACGCCGGATGGGAAGCGATCCGTCGAGCAGGACGACCTGCGTGGAGCGCCAGTTGGCGGGGTTGACCACCAGCGGGGCCCGCAGGTTGGCCGTGGCCGCCGCCGGTCCCTCGGCCGGCACCGTCACCAGGCAGTACAGACGGGCCTCCGCGGGGTCGTCGAGCTCCAGGTCGGCGCACACGGCGCGGGGCAGCACCGGTGCGTAGTCCGGGAAGTACATGCCCGGATCGACGGCCAGGAACCGCGGACCCTCCGGCGCCATCGACTGCAGCCAGAACAGCCGCCCGTCCCCGTCGGCGGTCACCAGCACGTAGTCGCGGTGGCCCGGGAACCCGGGCAGTGCCTCGGTCATCGACAGCAGGGGCAGGGTGGCGACCGCGGAGAGCGTCATGCCAGGAAGTCCACGAGCGTCGGCTGGATCACCTGTGCGGTGGCCCGCAGCGCCGCCTTGTACCCGACCTCGGTCTGGTTGAGCTCCATGATCGTCTTGGCCAGGTCGATGTCCTCGACGTCCACGAGCTGCGAGGCCAGGGTCAGCTGCATGTCGGTGTTGACCTGGCCGGCGGCCTGCATCCGCGCCGACCGGGCGCCGACCGAGGCGGCGGCGCCCAGGAGCCGGTCGAGCGCCACGTCGAGCGCAGCGAGGTCGGCGGAGAGCGCGTCGGGGTCGTTCTCCACGTCGGAGGCGATCTTCCCGACCAGCGCGAAGAGGTCATCGGGGCCCGGCGTGCCGAAGGCCTCCTGTCCGGTGACGTCGATGCGGATCCGGTCGGCGTTCGACACCCGCCGGGTGATCCCGTCCCCCACCGGCGGTGCGCCGACATAGGTGCCGTCCGACGCGTACGCCGTCGAGCCCTGCGTGACCCCACCGAAGAGGGCGCGGTCGTTGACGCTCGAGTTGGCCACCCCCAGGAGGCTCTGCCGCAGCGCGGCGACCTCGACGGCGATGGCCTTCTGCGAACTGGTCGAGGCAGCGCCGGTGTTGAGCGCCTGCACGGTCAGCGCGCGCACCCGCTGGACTTGGCCGAGGGCCGTGTTCAGCGCGGTGTCGGTCGCGTCCAGCCAGCTCTGCCCGTCGGAGATGTTCGTGGCGAACTGCTGCACGGCGCTCTGGTCCTGCCGGATCTGCAGCGCCTTGTTGGTCCCGGTCGGCGAGTCCGACGGCGAGCTGATGAGCTTCCCGGAGGTCAACTGCTGCTGCAGCTTCGCCACGGCCGACAGGTTGCCGTTCAGGCCGAGCAGCGCGGTCTGGGTGACGGCCCGGTGGGTGATCCGCATCAGGTCACCGCCCCACGAGGCCGGTGCGGCTGATCAGGGTGTCCAGCGCCTCGTCGATCGCGGTCACCATGCGCGCGGCCGCGCTGTAGGCGTGCTGGAAGGACAGCATGTTGGTCATCTCCTCGTCGAGGTTGACGCCGGACACCGACTCGCGCGCGGCGTCCACCTGGGTGGAGACCACCTTCTGCACCTCGACGTCGCGGGCGGCGACCGAGGCCTCCACGCCGAGCGAGACGACGAGCGCCCGGTAGGTGGCGTCCACGCCACCGTCCTCGAGGCTCAGGCCGTAGAAGGCGTCGGCGTTGTCACCGTCCGCCGAGGGCGCGCCGATGACGCCCGGGGCGTTCCTGGCCGCGGCGATCAGCTCGGGACGGGTGACGCGGACGCTGATGGTTCCGGCGTTGACCTTGGCCAGGTCGACGACGGGGTTGCCGGAGCCGTCGTCCATGAGCGGCTCGGCCGCCCCGGACGCACCGGAGACGTCGTAGCCCTGGGCCTGGACCGTGTTGATCCTGCCGACCAGGTCGCGGGCCAGCCCGTCGAGCGCCCGGCGGTAGTTCGGGAGGGTCGTCGACAGCACCGTGACCTGGCCGCCGGCGGTGCCGCCGAGCGGGAGCGTCGTGCCGCCGAGGGTGGTCACCAGCCGCGGGTCGTCCCCGGCGCCGACCGCGTCGGGGTCGTCGACGCCGGCCACGCGCAGGCCCAGGACGGACCTGCCGGCGACGAGCGTCGTGCCGCCGACGATGACGTCGACCATGCCGTCCGGCGCCGCCACCGACGTGGCCCCGACCTTCTCGGACAGCTGCACGACCAGCAGGTCCCGGCGGTCGGAGAGCTCGTTGGTGGGCAGGCCCGACCGGGTGGCCTGGCCGATCTGGGTGTTGAGGTCGGCGATGGCCGCCGCCGTGGAGTTGACCTCGGTGGCGAGCGCGACCAGGTTGTCGTGGCTCTGCTGCCACTGCTGGTCGAGCGTGGCCCGGGTGGTCCGCAGGCCCGAGGCCAGGATGTCCAGCCGCTCGAGCACCTGGCTGCGCACGGCCGGCTCGGTCGGGTCCTGGGCGTTGGCCAGCGCGTTGAAGCCCGCCCACACGTCGTCGAGCATGCTGCGGATGCCGGTCCCGCCGGGCTCCCGGAAGGCCGCCTCCACCTGGGTCAGCGCCTCGTCGGCCACGGTGAGCTGCGCGGTGCGCGCCGTCTCGACCTGTCCGCGACGCTCCAGGAAGACGTCCCGGATGCGGATCACCTGGTCGGCGTCCACGCCGTTGCCGACCGGACTGCTCACCGAGTGGATCGCCGGGACGGCGGTGCCGCCCATGGCGCGCAGCTCGACCCGCTGCCGGGAGTAGCCCTCGGTGTTGACGTTGGCGATGTTCTGGCCGGTGACGTCCAGCCCGCGCTGCGAGGCCCACAGCGCCGTCCGCGCCGTGTTCAGCCCGCCGAAGGTGGAACTCACAGGGCACCGTCCAGGGTGACCGCGCGGTGCGCGCCCTGGTCGCTGCGGCCGGTGGAGCCGTAGGTGCCGGCCGAGGGGGACTTGACCGACAGCAGCGCGTCGCCGATCGCCGACAGCCCGCCCTCGATGAGCTCCCGGTTGCTGTCGGCCAGGCCGCGCAGTTCCGTCACGAGCACCAACAGCGCCTCGTGGTGCTTGGCGTACAGGTCGTTCCACGGGGCCGGCGCGGCCTCGGCGAGCTTGCGCAGCGAGGGGTTGACCCCGACGCCCAGCCGCTGGGCGAGCACCTCGGTGGCTGCCGCGCGCTCCACCTCCAGCACCCGCAGCTGGTCGAGCACGACCTCGATCTCGTGCGCGATCCGCGACAGCCAGCGGCTCTTGCCCGTGACGATCAGGTACTGCTTCTCCTCCGCCTTGAACAGCAGCAGGTCCAGCAGCTCCTGCTCGCGCCACAGCAACGTCGACAGGTGCTGGTAGTCCACGCGCCCCACCGTCCCTCCGTACTCCCCGGGGCAGACGTCGGTGCCACCCGCGGGTTCTCACAGACCAGCTTCGGCAGCCCCCGGGGGGCCTTGAGCCGAGCACTCGAGTCTGGACAGGTCGGTGCCGAGGAGGGGTGCCGTCCGGGCCCCGGCCTGCCGAGAAGGGGGACGTGAGCCCATCGCGTGCCCAGGCGACCCTGCGGTCCAGTGCCTCCGCCTCGCGCCTCCCCGTCTCCCCGGCCGTCGGCGGCCCCGTCCGGCCGGGCACGAGACGGCACCCCGCCCTCCCCGGCACCACCCCGAGGGACGTCGACGCGCTGGTGACCGAGCACCTCCCGCTGGCCGCCTTCGCGGTCAACGCGGTCGCCTCGCGCATCTCGCTGCCCGGGCACGTCAGCCGCGAGGACCTGCTGTCCTGCGCGCGGGTGGCGCTGGTCGAGGTGGCCCGCAGGTTCGACCCGACCGCCGGGGCGTCGTTCGCCACCTACGCGCTGGCCCGACTGCAGGGCGCCGTCCTCGACGAGCTGCGCTCCGGTGACTGGGCCAGCCGCTCGGTGCGCGCCGCCGCCCGGCGCACCGACGCCGCGGCCGACGCCCTCGCCATCCAGCTGGGCCGCCCGCCGACGCGGGAGGAGCTCGCCGCCAGCCTCGGCATGGCCACCAGCGACCTGGACTCGCTGCAGGTCGACGTCCACCGCGCGGTCATGGTGAGCATCGACGCCGAGACCGGCCCGGCCGGGACCTCCCTCGACCTGCCCGACACCGGGGAGTCACCGGAGCGGGCGCTGCTGCGCAGCGAGCGGTCGCGGTGCCTGCACGAGGCGATCCGGCAGCTGCCCGACCGACTCGACGAGGTCGTGGAGCGCAACTTCTTCGGGGGCGAGTCGCTCACCGACATCGCCGCCGACCTGGGCGTCACGCTCTCCCGCGTCTCCCAGATGCGCGCCCGCGCGCTGACCCTGCTGCACGCGGCGATGAGCGAGGTGTGGGAGGGCAGGGCCGTGCCGGCCGACGGCGGGGTCCGCGCGCGCAACCAGCAGCGCTCCTACGTCGACCGGGTGGCCGGCCGCAACGCCCCGCCGGCCGCGGCCCCGCCGCTCCCCTCCCCCCGTCCCGCCGCGGTGCCCCCGCACCGCAACCCGTGGGTGACGGCCGGCCGCAGCGCCTGAGCACGGCAGCGCCGGAACGGCGGACGGTGTGCTGCATCAGGCGCCGATGCGGTCGGCCCGGCTGCGGTGCTCGCGCGCCTTGCGCCACGCCGTGGCCCACAGCTCGGCGGTGTGCTCGGTCAGGTGGGACGCCAGCACCCGCTCGCGGGCGGCAGCCGCCTGCTCCCGGCGCCAGTCCGGGTCCTCGACCGCCCGGCTGATCGCGGTCGCCCAGTCCCGGGGGCGCTTGGCGCGGTAGCCCAGGCCGAGACGCTCGTACTCGGCGCTCGGCGACCGGACGGCGAAGACCCCGCGCGCGGAGTACTCGAGGACCTTCAGCCAGCTCTTGCAGGTGTTGAACCGGTCCAGGCGCAGCGGCGCCAGGCCGACGTCGAACTGCTGACCGAGCGCCGCGGCGTACCCGTCGACCTCCTTGATCCAGTCGATCTGGATCGGGTCCTCGGCCAGGCGCAGCCGCTCCCGGGCGTCCTCGGCCAGCCCCATGATCGCGAAGCGGCTCCGCCCGCGGGTCCGGTCGAGCGCCTGCTGCAGCCCGGACCCCATCTCCTGGAGGTCGTACGGGTGGGTGCCGACCGTGCCGGTCCAGCCGATGGTCAGGGTGGCGGGGTCGCGCTGGTAGGCGGGGGTCAGCTCGGCGATCCGGCGCGGGATCGCGTTGGGGACCACCATCCCGCGCCCGTGCGGCGCGTACTCCGGCAGCAGGGCCGGGGTGGAGACCGTGACGAAGTCGGCCTCCCGTGCGCAGGCCGCGGCGAAGCGGGCCACGCCGTAGCGGACGAGGGCGTCGTACCCCTGGTGCCCGGGCGGCACGGCGGACAGCAGGTCGTCCATCTCGACGACGACGGCCACGCCCTGGGCCTGCAGCAGTCGCAGGCTGTCCAGCATCTCCTGCGTCTTGGGCAGCTGGAGGACGACGACGTCGGCCCCCTGCGCGTCGACGTCCCGGACGACCAGCGGGCCGTCCGGGTCCCCCGGGGCGGGGGCCATCGTGGTCGTCACACCCCGCTGGACGGTCACGTCGATGCCGAGGCCGGCCTCGCGGACCGCCCGGGCCGGCTCGGCCATGCGGTGGTAGAGGCCCCCGGTGAAGAGGGTCGTGGACAGCAGCACGTTCATGGCCGGAGACGTCCTTCCGGCGCCCGGGTCCCAGGCGCGGGTTCCATCGCCCCGCGGGGACGCCGCGCGGGCGGGGGGATCGGGGAGGCGGGGGCGCGTCCGGCGGACGCCGCACCCCGTCCGGCCACCATCCCGGCCGGCCACCGTCGCCGCCGTCCACCGGCCCGGGGACACGCCGCCCCGTGCCCCGTGCGCCCCAGGCGTCCGCCCCACCCCAGGCCGCGCGCTCCCCGTCCGGGCGAGGTGATCGAGAAAACTCTCGCGGTTCACCTCAAGGTCCGGCCCGTCCCGGCCGTAATGACTCCTGCAAGGCCGCAGCACGGATGCAGCGGTTACCGGATACGACCCGATTCCAAGGAGGAACACCATGGGTCTGCGCGTCAACAACAACATCGCCGCGTTCAACGCCTACCGCAACCTGAACACGACCGATGGTGCGATGAGCAAGTCGCTGGAGAAGCTGTCCAGCGGTCTGCGCATCAACCGGGCCGCCGACGACGCGGCCGGGCTGGCCATCTCGGAGGGCCTGCGCTCGCAGATCGGTGGCCTCAAGGTCGCCGTCCGCAACGCCCAGGACGGCATCTCGGTCGTCCAGACCGCTGAGGGTGCCCTCACCGAGACCCACTCCATCCTGCAGCGCATGCGTGACCTCGCGGTGCAGGCGGCCAACGACGGTGCCCTGAGCGACACCGACAAGGCCAAGGCGAACGAGGAGTTCACGGCGCTGAAGTCCGAGCTGGACGACATCGCCAGCAAGACCACGTTTAACGGCACCAAGCTGCTGGACGGCACCTACACCAACAAGACCTTCCAGGTGGGGTCGAACGCCGGCGAGACCCTCGCGGTCAGCATCGCCGACATGGACGCTGCCGCGCTGGGTGCCTCCGGCACCATCGGCACGGCGGCCGGCGCCTCCGCGGCGATCAACGCCATCGGCAGCGCCATCGCCACCGTCTCCACCGAGCGGGCCAAGCTGGGTGCCGTGCAGAACCGCCTCGAGCACAAGATCAACAACCTGAACGCCACCGTCGAGAACCTGACCGCATCGGAGAGCCGCATCCGCGACACCGACATGGCCCTGGAGATGGTGTCCTTCACCCGGTCGCAGATCCTGTCGCAGGCCGGTACGGCGATGCTCGCCCAGGCCAACCAGAGCTCGCAGGGTGTCCTGCAGCTCCTCGGCTGACCCGGGGCGCTGAGCGCCTGACAGCACGGCACCACCCGGTGAGGGGGGAGGCCCCGGCCTCTCCCCTCACTGGCGTCCCCACCCCCTGACCCCGCCGGGAGGCACCCATGGCAAGCCTGAGCGTCGACGGCCTGGTCTCCGGCCTGGACACCACCACCCTCGTCTCCCAGCTCGTCGCCGCCGAGGCCCTGCCGCAGACCCGGCTGCGGACGCAGCTGAACGCCACGCAGGCCGCGGCGAACGCCTACCGCGCGGTCAACACCAAGGTCGACGCCGTGCGCACCGCCGCGGAGGCGCTCACCGCCGAGGGCCTGGCCGCGGCCCGGACGGCGAGCAGCAGCGCCACCTCGGTGACCGCGAGCGCCACGTCGACCGCCGTGACCGGCAGCCGGATCAGCTTCACGGTGACCTCGCTGGCCTCGACCGCCAGTTACCTCAGCAGCACGACCTGGGACTCCGCCACCACCGACGTCCGCGCCCCCCGGTCACCCGAGCCCTCACCGTGGCCGCTGACGATCAGCCGGCCGGACGGCACCTCCACGGTCATCGAGCCCCCCGCCGGGGCGACGCTCGCGCAGACCGTCGCCCACATCAACGGCCTGGAGGGCGCCGGCGTCCGCGCCACCACCGTGAACACCGGCAACGGCTATCGCCTCCAGCTGACCAGTGCCACCTCGGGCGCCGCCGGCGACGTCGTCGTGCAGGCCGCGGCGGGGACCCCGTTCACCCGGACGTCGTTCGCCACGGACGCGGTGCTGGACCTGGGCGGCGTCCGGATCTCGTCGTCCACCAACACCTTCGCCGAGCTGATGACCGGCGTCTCGGTCACCGTGTCCGAGCAGAACGCGACCGCGGTCGTGGAGGTCGGCGAGGACCCCAAGACGGTCGCCGCCAAGGCGAAGTCGCTGGTCGACGCGGTCAACTCGGCGCTCGGCTCCATCAGGACGCACAGCAACTCCGAGACGGGCAGCACCGCCGCGCTCAAGGGCGACTTCGAGCTGCGCACGCTCACCGGCCAGCTGCTGCAGGCCGTCTCCGACGCGGTCGGCGGGGCGGGCTCCCCCGGCGCGATCGGCATCGAGCTGACCCGCGACGGCACGGTGACCTTCGACCAGACGGCGTTCCTGGCCAAGCTGGCCTCCGACCCCGACGTGGTCCAGCGGATGCTCGCCGGCGCGCCGGGCGACGACACGACCACGCCGGCGACCCCCGCCGTCGACGGGCTCAGCCAGCGCCTGCAGACCCTCGCCGAGCGGGCGGCGGACTCGACGACGGGCACCCTCACCCTGCTGGCGCAGGGGCGGGACACGCTGGCGAAGGACTTCGAGTCGCGCATCGCGGACTGGGACCTCCGGCTGGCCGCCCGCAAGGCGACGCTGACCCGCCAGTTCACCGCCATGGAGACCGCGCTGGGCTCGCTGCGGAACCAGTCGACGTGGCTGGCCGGCCAGCTCGCTTCGCTGCCCAGCTCAAGCTGAGGCCCGCGCGGCCGATCCTCCCAGTACCCCCGCTTCCCCAGGAGACGCACACGATGAGCACCGCCTCCCTCCGTTCCCGCTACCTCGGCGACTCGGTCGCGACGGCCTCCCCGCAGCGGATCCTCGTGATGCTGTACGACCGGCTCGTGCTCGACCTCGAGCGCGCCGAGATCGCCCTCGACACCGGCGACCGCGTCGAGGCCGCCGCGCAGATCCAGCACGCCCAGGACATCGTCTTCGAGCTGCGCGAGAGCCTGCGGGTCGACGCGTGGGAGGGCGGTCCGCGGCTGGCCGCGCTCTACAGCTGGATGATCACCGAGCTCGTGCAGGCCGGCGTCAAGCGCGACCGCAACCGCGTGTCGGCCTGCCGGCAGATCGCCGAGCCGCTCCGGGACGCGTGGCGGCAGGCCGCCGTCACGCTCGCCGGCACCTCCGCATGACCCCCGGTCGCCCCTCCCCGGCCGGCGGCGGGGAGGCGTCGCGCGACTGGGCCACCGTCCTCGACGAGCTCGAGGGCGAGGTGCTCGCCGCCGAGTCCACGCTGCGGTCCGACCGCGAGGACGCGATCGCCGCCTGGGGCCGCCGCGCCGAGGACTGGGTCCCACCCGCGTCGGCCCTGGGCCCGGTCCCCGAGGACCTCCGCGAGCGCGCCGCCCGGCTGCTGCAGCACCAGCTCGCGGTCGCCGAGGAGCTGGTCGAGCGGATCATCCAGTCCCGCCGGCAGCGCGACGTCGCCGCCCGGATGTCCTACGGCCCGCCCCGCCCGGTCGCCTCCTACATCGACAGGGCTCTCTGAGAGCCACACCCCATACTCCTCTCGCCCCCCGTGGCGCCGGCACCGGCGCTGCGGGGGGCGTCGTCGTCCCCGGGGCAGGACCCACCCCGCGAGGTCCGCTGCGCACCGCGAGTCACAGTCGGCACCTCCACCCCACCGGAGTACAGCCACCACTCCCGTGAGGGTCTCCTGGTCAGGGGCCGACGGGCCGGTGCCGATGACTGCAGAGCACGGAAAGCGCACCTCTCGCCACGGATCGGCGAACCACTCACTCGCTCGCGAGTGTCTCCTGCGTACCCGGAGGCCGATCGTGTCCTGCCGCCCTGCCCGCGGAACCGCCCTGTGATCGGCGACGTCACCTCGTCGGCCCTGCACTCCGCCCTGTCCGGGCTCGCCCAGCGGCAGCGGGTCACCGCCGACAACATCGCGAACCTGCAGACGCCCGGCTTCCTGGCCGGCCGCGTCGACTTCGAGACCGGCCTGCGCGGCGCCCTGGCCGGCGGCCGGACCCCGACCGCCACCACGGGCACGGTGCGCCGCTCGATGGAGCCCACCCGGATGGACGGCAACAACGTCAACCTCGACGCCGAGACCGTCATCGCCACCGAGACCGGCCTGCGCTACCAGCTGGCGCTGGGCGCCCTCGACGGCAAGTACAACGTGCTGCGCACGTCGCTGCGGACGGCGTGACGGGCATGAGCACGTTCGACTCGCTCGGAATCTCCGGCTCCGGGCTCCTCGTCCACCGCAAGTGGCTGGACGCCGTCTCGGACAACATCGCCAACATCAACAACGTCACCTCGACCGACCAGGACGCGTTCCAGGAGCGGCTGATCGTGGCGCAGGCCGTCGACTACGGGTCCGGCGAGGGCGGGGTCCGCGTGGCCCGGGCCGAGTACGGCAGCGCCGAGGGGCGGGTGGTCCACGAGCCCGACCACCCGCTCGCCGACGCCAACGGCTACGTGAAGTACCCCGACATCGACCTGGGCGACCAGATGACCCAGCTGATCATGGCGCAGCGCGGCTACCAGGCGAACCTCGCCGTCGTCGAGCGCGCCACCACCGCCTACCAGGCCGCACTCCAGCTCGGGAAGGGCTGACCATGACCTCCCCCATCGGCGGCGTCTCGTTCCCGACCGCGATCACCGGGCTGTCCGGGGTCACCGGGGCGGCGGCCACCCCCGACGTCGCGCCGGCCACCGCGGCCGGCGACAACGGCTTCGCCTCGGTGCTCGCCTCCTCGCTGGAGGAGCTGCAGGCCAAGCAGGCCACGTCCGACGGTCTCGCCGTCCAGGCCGCCACCGGCGACCTGCGCGACGTGCACGACTACATGATCGCGGCCAACGAGGCCAAGCTCGCCACCGACATGGTCGTGACCATCAAGAACAAGGCCGTCGAGGCCTTCAACGAGATCCTGAGGATGCCGGTCTGATGCCCGCTGCCCTCGCCGGGCCGCTGGAGCGGATCCGCTCCGCGCTGTCCACGATCAGCCTCGGCCAGAAGGTCGTCATCGGCCTGCTCGCCGCGGGGCTGCTCCTCGGCGGGTTCTTCTTCTACCGCTGGATCACCGCCCCGACCTACGCGCCGCTGTTCTCGAACCTGGCGTCGGCCGACGCGTCGGCGATCGTCGAGGAGCTGAACGCGGCCGGTGTCGCCTACGAACTCGCCGACGGCGGCGGGACGATCATGGTGCCGAACGAGCAGGTCTACGACCTGCGGCTGTCGATGAGCGGCAAGGGCCTGCCCGCCGGCAACGACACCGGCTACGCGCTGCTCGACGAGCAGGGCATCACCACCAGCGAGTTCCAGCAGCAGGTGACCTACCAGCGCGCCCTGCAGGACGAGCTGTCCCGCACGCTGGAGTCGCTGGAGGGCGTGCGCACCGCCGTCGTGCACCTGGCCCTGCCCGAGGAGGAGGTGTTCGCCTCCGACGAGGCCGAGCCCACCGCCTCGGTGCTGCTGGACCTGGCACCGGGCACGGCGCTGGACAGCGGCCAGGTGCAGGCGGTGACCAACCTGGTCTCCTCGAGCATCGAGGGCATGGACCCCGAGCAGGTCACCGTCGCCGACGCCGCCGGCACGGTGCTCTCGGCTCCCGGCCAGGGCGTGACCGCGGCCGCCGGCGACGCCCGCTCGCAGCTGGAGCAGGACTACGAGGACCGGCTGGCGTCCAACGCGCAGGCGATCCTCGACCGAGTGCTCGGCGTGGGCCGTGCCCAGGTCTCGGTGCGCGCCGACCTCGACCTCGCCCAGCGCAGCACGACGTCCGAGACGCACGTCTACGAGGAGGGCACCCCGCCTCTCTCGGAGAGCACGACGACCGAGGAGTACACCGGCAACGGCGCCGCCGTCGGCGGCATCCTCGGCCCGGAGAACCAGGCCGACGCCGGGGCCGGGGCCGGGGCCGGGGAGTCGACGTACAACAAGGAGTCGACGACGGCCAACAACGCCGTCGGCACGGTCGTCGAGACCGTCGAGGCCGCGCCCGGCACCATCAACCGGCTCACCGTCTCCGTCGTCATGGACGAGGCCGTCGCCGGCAACCTCAACCAGGCGCAGGTCCAGGACCTGATCGGCAACGCCGTCGGCCTGGACGTGGCCCGCGGTGACGACATCACCGTCGCCTCGATGGCCTTCGACACCAGCGCCGCGGACCGGGCGGCCGAGGAGCTGGCCGCCGCCGAGGAGGCCGAGCGGCAGGCGCAGCTGTGGTCGATGGTCAAGACCGGCGGCATCGCCCTCGGCATCGCCCTGCTCGTGCTCGTCGTCTGGCTGCGCTCCCGGCGCGGCCGGGAGGACGAGGAGGACGAGGACTACGAGGCGCTCGAGCTCGCCGACGACGTGATGGCCGAGCTGGACCGCATCCGCATCGAGAGCACGCGGGCGGCACCGCTCGTCGACAACGCGCAGCTCGAGCTCGAGGCCGCCGAGCGGGCCCGGGTCCGCAGCGAGATCGCCACCATGGTCAGTGAGAAGCCGGACGAGGTCGCAGCGATGCTGCGCGGCTGGCTGAGCGAGAGCGGTGCGAAGTCATGACTCTGGCGTCCGTCGAGCAGATGGTCGGCATGGCCCCCGCGGCCGCGCCGACCGCCGTCCTCCCCGCCGTCCGCGAACGCCGGGAGATCCCGGGGCTGCGCAAGGCCGCGGTCTTCATCGCGCAGCTGTCCAAGGAGGAGGCCGGCGCGCTGCTGGCCAAGATGCGCCCGCGCGAGGTCGAGCAGGTGACCCGTGAGCTGATGAAGCTCGGATCCGTCGAGCCCGACGACGTCGACGACGTGCTCGAGGAGTTCCACCACCTCATGACCGCCCAGCGGTTCGTGGGGCGCGGCGGCGTCGAGTTCGCCCGCGAGATCCTCGCGGCGGGCCTCGGCGAGGACAAGGCCGACGGCATCCTGTCCCGGCTCAACGTCGTCTACACCGAGGTGCCCTTCGCCTCGCTCCGCAACGCCGACGTCCGGCAGCTGGTGACCTTCCTCAAGGACGAGCACCCGCAGGTCATCGCCCTGGTGCTCGCGCACCTGACCGCCGCGCAGTCGGCCGAGGTGCTCTCCGGGTTCGCCCCGGAGCAGCAGGCCGCGGTCGCGCACCGCATCGCGACCATGGACCGCACCTCCCCGGAGATGGTCCGCCTGGTCGAGGAGGAGCTCGGCCGCCGCATGGGCTCGCTGCTCGCCCACCAGGACATGAGCACCGTCGGCGGCGTCGAGACCCTCGTCGAGATCATCAACCGCTCGCCGCGGCCGACCGAGCGCTCCATCCTCGAGTGGCTCGACAGCACCGACCCGGAGCTGGCCGAGCAGGTGCGCGCGCAGATGTTCGTGTTCGAGGACATCGTGACCATCGATGACCGCTCCCTGCAGCTGGTGCTGCGCGAGGTGGAGGCCAACGACCTGGCCACCGCGCTCAAGGGCGTGCGCCCCGACGTCCGCGACAAGGTCGTGCGGAACCTCTCCGAGCGCGCCGCCGAGAACCTGGCCGAGGAGATCGAGCTGCTCGGCCCGGTCCGCACCCGGACGGTCGAGGAGGCGCAGGCCAAGGTCGTCGGCGTCGTCCGCACCCTCGAGGAGCAGGGCGTGCTGACCATCTCGCGGGGCGGTGAGGACGATTTCGTCGCCTGAAGGACCCCCTGCCCCCCGCCACTCGCAGGCTCGCGGCGGGTCCCTGCAGGGGGCCGCCGAACTCCGGGTGACGCGGGAGTCCGCGCTGCTCCGCGGCGGCTCCGCCGCGCAGGCCGCGCCGCGTGCGGCCTACACCCGCGCGGTGCCGGTCCCGTCGCAGCAGACCGGCGAGCGGCGGACGACGGTCCGCCGGGCGGCCGACGTGCCGGTGCCCGGCGGCCGGACGTCGTTCCGGCTCGGCGACGTCTACGCCGAGGAACTGGCCCGGCTGCGCGAGCACGCCCGCCAGGAGGGCTACGCCGCCGGCCACGCCGAGGGCAGCACGGCCGCCGCCACCGTCGTCGCCGAGGCCGAACGGGCCGCCGAGGCACGCCTGGCCGAGGTCCAGGCCCGCTGGGAGCGGCGGATGGTCTCGGCCACCGCGGCCCTCGGTGCGGCCGTCAGCCAGCTCGAGCAGGCCGCCCTGCCGGTCGCCGAGGACGTCCGCGACTCGGTCATCACCATCGTGCTGACCCTGGTCGAGGACGTGCTCTGCCGCGAGCTGGCCCTGACCGACTCCCCCGTGGTGGACGCCGTCCGCCGGGCGCTGACGCTGTGCCCGGCCGACGCGCCCACCGTCGTCCGGCTGCACCCCGACGACCTCGCCGAGCTGCCCGCCGAGGCGCTGGCCGAGCTGCCGGACACGGTCCGGGTCGTCGGCGACCTCGCCGTCGAGCGCGCCGGCGCGATCGCCGAGACCGGCCCGTCCCGCGTGGACGCCCAGCTGGGCGCCGCGCTCGAGCGGGTCCGGGCGGTGCTGGCACCGTGACACTCGGGCTCCTCGCCCGCGCCCGCGCGGCAGCCCGCCCGCAGGTGACCGGTTCGGTCGTCGGCGCGATGGGGCTGACCCTCTCCGTCGAGGGCGTGACCGCCGCCGTCGGCGACCTGGTGGAGATCAACCCCTCGCCGCGCGGGGGCCTGCTGGCCGAGGTGGTCGCCGTCGCCCGCGAGCGGCTCACCTGCATGCCGCTCGGGGAGCTCTCCGGCGTGCACGCCGGCGCGCGGGTGCGCGCCACGGGCATGCCTCTGCAGGTGCCGGTGGGCGAGGCGCTGCTCGGCCGGGTGCTCGACGGCCTGGGCCGGCCGGTGGACGGCGGCCCGCCGCTGGACGCCCGCTCGCTGGAGTTCGTCGACCTGGTCAGCGAGACCCCGCACGCCCTCACCCGCACCCGGGTGGAGGAGCCGCTGACCTCGGGGGTCCGGGTGCTGGACACGATGGTCCCGCTCGGCAGGGGCCAGCGGCTGGGCATCTTCGCCGGCTCGGGCGTGGGCAAGTCCACGCTGCTGGCCCAGATCACCCGCGGCACCGACGCCGACGTGCGGGTCATCGGGCTGATCGGCGAGCGTGGCCGCGAGGTGCGCGAGTTCCTCGAGGAGAACCTCGGTGCGGAGGGGATGGCGCGCACCGTCGTCGTCGTCGCCACCTCCGACGAGCCGCCGCTGGTGCGGCTCAAGGCGGCGTTCGTCGCCACCCGCATCGCCGAGGGCTTCCGCGACCAGGGCCGCGACGTGCTGCTGATGATGGACTCGATCACCCGCACCGCGATGGCCCAGCGCGAGGTCGGCCTGTCGGCGGGCGAGCCGCCGGCGACCCGCGGCTACCCGCCGAGCGTCTTCGCGATGATGCCCAAGCTGCTGGAGAAGGCCGGGACGGCGGCGGTCGGCTCGATCACCGGCCTCTACACGGTGCTGGTGGACGGCGACGACCACAACGAGCCGATCGCCGACACCGCCCGCTCCATCCTCGACGGCCACGTGGTGCTCACCCGCAAGCTGGCCACCGCCGGCCACTTCCCCGCGATCGACGTGCTCGAGTCGATCTCCCGCGTGGCGACCGCAGTCGTGCCGCCGCCGCAGATGGCCGACGCCCGCGAGGTGCGCCGGCTCCTGGGCGCGCTGCGCGACGTCAGGGAGCTCATCGAGATCGGCGCCTACCAGGCCGGCACCGACCCGCTGGTCGACCGCGCCCGGCAGCTGGCCCCGGCGATCGAGTCGTTCCTGCAGCAGCCCACCGGCGAGCTCACCCCGGCCGGCGAGTCGTGGGCGTGGCTGAACCGGATCGTCCGGTCCGCGTGAAGCGGGCTCCCTTCCGGCTGCAACCGGTCCTCGAGGTGCGCCGCACCGAGGAGCGGGCGGCCGCGCTCGCCGCGGCCGAGGCCGCCCGGACCGCCGCCGAGGCCGACCGCCGCGCGACCGAGGCCGAGGCCGCGCTCGCCACCGTCCTGCCCACCGGCCCCACGGACCCCGGTGCCTTTCGCGCGCGAATGGCACTGTCGCGGCTCGCCGCCGAGGACGCCGCCGCCGCCCGGTCCCTGGCGACCGCCTCCGCCGAGCAGGCCGAGCTGGTCCGCGCGGCCTGGACGGCGGCCGCGCAGCGCACCAAGGGCCTGGAGCGGTTGCGAGAACGACACCTGCAGGCGGTGCGACTGGCCGAGCAGGCTGCCGAGGAGAGGTCCGTGGACGACCTCGTCACCGGCCGCTCCGGTCGCCGCGCCCGCACCGACGGGGAGGCGGCGTGGACGGACTGACCGCGGTGCAGTCCCGGATCAGCGAGATCCGGGCCCGCTTCCTCGTCGCGCCCCGCCCGGCGGCCTCTGCCGACTGGACCGCGGCCGCCACGGCCGCCGGGCTCATCGGCGCCGCCGCTCCCACCGCGACCGCGCCCGGCGCCGCCGGCAGCGCGTCCGAGGGCGCCGTCGTCGCCGAGGCCCGCAGGTACCTCGGCGTCCCCTACCTGTGGGGCGGCACCGACCCGGCCAAGGGCCTCGACTGCTCCGGTTTCACCCAGCTGGTCTACGGCAACCTCGGCATCGACCTGCCGCGCACCTCCTCGCAGCAGGCCACGGCCGGCCGGCCGGTGGCGAACCTGGCCGACGCCCGCCCGGGCGACCTGGTGTTCTTCGACCACTCCTCGGGCCGCCCCGGGATCGACCACGTCGGCATCTACGTCGGGGACGGCAAGATGATCGCCGCCCCGCAGGCCGGCGAGGTCGTCAAGGTGCAGGACGTCGGCAACCCGTCGGTCATCCGCCGCGTGTTGCCGGCCGAGCCGGCGCCGGCCGCGCCGGCCGCGGCCTCCCTGTCCGGCGTCCCGTACGCCGACCTCTTCACGCGGGCCGGCAGCCGGCACGGCGTCGACCCGGCGCTGCTGGCCGCCGTCGCCCAGCAGGAGTCCGGGTTCGACGCCTCCGCGGTCTCCCCCGCCGGCGCCCAGGGCCTCATGCAGTTCATGCCCGCCACCGCCCGGGGCCTGGGCGTCGACCCCTTCGACCCGGCCTCGGCCGTCGACGGCGCGGCCCGCTACCTGGCCGACCTGACCGAGCAGTTCGGCTCTCCCGAGCTGGGCCTGGCCGCCTACAACGCCGGGCCCGGGACGGTCCGCCGCTATGGCGGCATCCCGCCCTACGCCGAGACGCAGAACTACGTCCGCAGCGTGACGAGCAAGGCAGAGGCCCTCCGATGACAGCACCTCTGGCACCGGCCGCGCCGGCGCCGGCCCCGACCGCCGCGAGCCCGGCCGCGACCGACGCACCCGACGGACGCGAGCGCTTCGCCAGCGCCCTGGACACCGCCCTCGACGACGCGGTCAGCAGCGGGCAGGGCGGTCCCCGCGGCCGGGGACGGGCCGCGACGACCGGGGACACCCCGGCCGAGCCGGCCCCCGACGCCCCGGACGGCGAGCAGCCCGTCGTCGAGCCCCCCGTCGCCGGCGCCGGCATGCCGCCGGGCCTGTGGGCGCTGTTCACGGGGATCGGCCCGGCTGCGACCGGGCCGGCGAACGCCGTCGCGCACGCGGCCGCCGGCTCCGCCGTGGTCGCGGTCGACGCGGCGGCCGGCGCCGCGCTCGGTACCGCCGCGCTGCCCGTCGTCCCGGACGGCGTCCCCGCGGCGGTGCCGCCCGCCGGCCTGCCCGCGGCCGGGCTGCCGGCCGGTGCGGTCCCCGTCCCGGCGGCACCCGCGGCCGACGCCGTCCTGCCCGGCGCTCCCGTGCCGGCCCCGGCGACCGCTGCAGCGCCCGACCCGCTCCCGGGGCTGACCGTCGTCCTCGCCGGCGCCGACGCGCCGGGGACCCCGACGGCGCCGGAGCTCGGAGCCCCGGACAGCGTCGTCCCGCTCCCCCAGCCGGCCGCCGCCCCGGCGACGGCCGGGGGCGCGGACACCGGCACCGGCACCGGCTCCGGCCAGGACGGCCCCGCGCCCGCACCCGCCCCGGCTCCGTCAGGGGCTCCACTCACCGCCGCGGGAGCTCCCGCCCTCCCGACGGCGGCGCCGGTGCCGGTCGCCGACCCCGCCGCTCCGGCCGCGCCGGCACCCCCGGTGTCGGGTCAGGTCGCGCAGCAGGTCGCCGTCCTGCGCACGGCGCCGGACGGCACCCACACCCTGACCGTGGTGCTCACCCCGGAGGCCCTCGGGCCGGTCGAGGTCCAGGTGACCCTGAGCCAGGGCGCGGTCGACCTCTCGCTGAAGAGCGCCACCGAGGCCGGCCGCGCCGCGCTGCTCGAGGCTCTGCCGGACCTGCGCCGCGACCTGGCGAGCGCCGGCCTCACCTGCACGAACGCCTCGGTCGACCGCGACGCGGGCGGGGCGTGGGCGTCGGCCCAGCAGCACGCCGCCGGCCACCGCGCCGGCAGGCACGGGCAGTCCGACGGCCGCGGCCGGCCGTGGCCGCGCGGCAGCGACGGCGACGCGGACCGGCCGGTCCGCGTCAGCACCACCCCGGGTCAGTCCGGCCTGGACGTCCGGGTCTGAGAGGAGCGACCGATGACCAGCCCCGTGTCCGGGGTCGGCGGCACCGCCGCCACGACCGCCACCAGCAGCGTGACCCGCACCGACCAGATGGGCAAGGACGTGTTCCTGCAACTCCTGGTCGCCCAGATGCGCTACCAGGACCCGAACAGCCCGGCCAGCACCACCGAGTTCATGTCGCAGACCGCGACGTTCACCCAGGTGGAGAAGCTGGAGGAGATCGCCGCGCAGAACGCCTCGCTGGTGGCCCTGCAGCGCTCGCTCTCCGCCGGGGCCCTCGTCGGCCACACCGTCAGCTACACCGACGAGAAGGGCGCCACGGTGACCGGCACGGTCGGCTCCGTGCGGATCTCCGGCGACGAGCCCAGCGCGGTCGTGGACGGCGTCGACGTCCCGATCGGCCGGCTGACCGAGGTCTCGCTGCCCGGCACCCTCTGACCCCCCTCCCCCGGCGGGGGGGCGCGGCACCACCCCCCCCCCCCCCCGCCCCCCCCCGCCGCCCACACCACAAACCCCGGTCAATTAGAAGCCCACACCCC
>NZ_JBJGYN010000071.1:0-17576 GCF_054050015.1 Geodermatophilus sp. SYSU D01176
CGCTCCGCGACCCCTACCGCTCGCAGCTCTCGTGTGGCCGCCCCCCCCCGCCCCCCCGCCCCGACGCCCCGCACCGCCACCCCCCCCCCCCCCCCCCCCCCCCCCCCCCCCCCCCCCCCCCCCCCCCCCCCCCCCCCCCCCCCCCCCCCCGGCTGTCGTCAGGCGCCCAACGCGGCGGTGACGACGGCCTTGGCCTCCTCCTGCACCCGCGCCAGGTGGTCGGGGCCGCGGAAGGACTCGGCGTACACCTTGTAGACGTCCTCGGTGCCCGACGGGCGGGCGGCGAACCAGGCGTTCTCCGTGGTCACCTTGAGCCCGCCGATCGCCGCGTCGTTGCCCGACGCGCGGGTGAGCTTGGCCGTGATCGGCTCGCCGGCCAGCTCGGTCGCCGTCACGTCCTCCGGGGAGAGCTTGCCGAGCGCCGCCTTCTGCTCCCGGGTGGCCGGGGCGTCGATGCGGGCGTAGGCCGACTCCCCGTACCGGGCGGTCAGCTCGGCGTGCAGCTGGGACGGCGAGCTGCCGGTGACCGCCTGGATCTCGCTGGCCAGCAGCGCCAGCAGGATGCCGTCCTTGTCCGTCGTCCACACGCCGCCGTCCCGCCGCAGGAACGAGGCACCCGCGGACTCCTCGCCGCCGAAGCCGACCGACCCGTCGAGCAGGCCGGGGACGAACCACTTGAAGCCGACCGGCACCTCGACCAGCCGCCGGCCCAGGCCGCCGACCACCCGGTCGATGAGGGACGACGACACCAGCGTCTTGCCGACCGCGACCTCGGCACCCCACTCCGGCCGGTGCGCGAACAGGTAGGAGATCGCGACGGCGAGGAAGTGGTTGGGGTTCATCAGCCCGCCGTCGGGGGTCACGATGCCGTGCCGGTCGGCGTCGGCGTCGTTGCCCGTGGCGACCTGGAACTGCTCGCGCTTGCCGATCAGCGAGGCCATGGCCGACGGCGACGAGCAGTCCATCCGGATCCTGCCGTCCCAGTCCAGCGTCATGAACCGCCAGGTCGGGTCCACCAGCGGGTTGACGACGGTCAGGTCGAGGCGGTGCCGCTCGGCGATCGCCGCCCAGTAGTCGACGCTGGCGCCGCCGAGCGGGTCCGCGCCGATGCGCACGCCGACGTCGCGGACCGCGTCGAGGTCGAGCACCGCGGGCAGGTCGTCGACGTAGTCGCCGAGGAAGTCGTGCGCCTGCGCGGCCGCCCGGGCGCGGGCGAAGGGAATCCGCCGCACGCCCTCGAGGTCGTCGCGCAGCAGCTCGTTGGCGCGGGCGGCGATGACCTTGGTGGCGTCGGTGTCGGCCGGGCCGCCGTTGGGCGGGTTGTACTTGAAGCCGCCGTCGCGGGGCGGGTTGTGCGACGGGGTGACGACGATGCCGTCGGCCAGGCCGGACGTCTTGTCGCGGTTGGCGCGCAGGATGGCGTGGCTGACCGCCGGGGTGGGCGTGTACCGGTCGGCGGCATCGACCAGCACGGTCACGTCGTTGGCGACCAGCACCTCCAGCGCCGAGGCCCAGGCCGGCTCGGAGAGGGCGTGGGTGTCGCGGCCGATGAACAGCGGCCCGTCGTAGCCCTGGGCGGTGCGGTACTCGCAGATGGCCTGCGTGGTGGCGATGATGTGCGCCTCGTTGAACGCCCGGTCGAACGCCGATCCGCGGTGCCCGGACGTGCCGAAGGCGACCTGCTGGGCCGGGTCGGCCGGGTCGGGCTCGAGCGTGTAGTACGCGGTGACCAGCGAGGCGACGTCGACCAGGTCGCTGGGGGCGGCCGGCTGTCCGGCGCGGGGGTCGGTCATGCGCCGATCCTGGCCCTGCACCCGCCGCCCCCGCGACCCCGGCCGGCGCAGGGCTCAGACGGAGGAGGCGACGCCGAGGACCAGGAACAGCAGCAGGAACCCCACGCCGACCCAGCCGAGCACGATGCCGGCCGTGGCCATGCCGCCGCCGGTCTCGCCCCGCTCGCGGATCTGCTGCTTCGCGACGTAGCCGAAGACCAGCGCGAGGATGCTGCCGATCCAGTAGAGCCAGAGGATGCCCAGCACCATCGAGGCGATGGCCATCCCGTTGGTGCGCTGCGGCGGCGGGTACGGCCAGCCGTACGGCTGGCCGGAGGTCCCGGGCCAGCCGCTGCCCGGGGGGAGCGGGGCCTGGTACCCGTACGGCTGCGGGTACCCGCCGCCGTAGGGGACGTGTTCCTGCCCCCACGTGGACGGCGGCCCGTACGGGTCACCGGCACCCTGCGGGTGCGCACCTCCGTGTGCCATGTGCTCGCTCCTGGTCCGCTGCGTGTCCGCCCGGGACGGCGGTCCGCGGGCGATCGACGCCCATCGTGACGGGCGGGTCGCCGTGGTGGGGACGCGGCGCGCGGCCCGGCCACCCCGACTGGGGAGGTGCGGGGCTCGCGGAGGACGGGCGACCTACGCGCACCCCCCGTGCTCGTGGTCCCTCCAGTGCCGCCGCCACCGCCTCGAACTCGGGGTCGTACCCGGTGGTGAGGTGACCTGGGAGCCCGACGCCTGGAAGACGAACGGCAGGCGGTCGTCGAGGGTGAGCGCCCGGGGCCGCACGTCGGGCGGCAGCCCGGTGGCACAGCGCGCCGACGTCCCGGCCATCGGGATCCGCGTCGGTCAGGAGTCGACGCGGGCGGTGTCCCGGCGCAGCGCCAGCCCGGCGAGCAGCAGGCCGCTCGCCAGGGCCGCGCCGACGCCCTCGCCGGCCCGCATCCGCAGGTCCAGGAGCGGCTCACGGCCCAGCTCCTGCAGGACCGCTTCGTGCCCGCGCTCCCGGCTGCGCTGCCCCGCGACGAGGTACGGCTGGACGCCGGGCTCCAGCCGCACGGCCACGAGGGCGGCGACCGAGGTGGCGTAGCCGTCGAGCACCACGGCCGACCCGGCCGCCGCCGCGCCCAGGACCACCCCGGCCAGGACGGCGAGCTCGGGGCCGCCCAGCTGGGCGAGCGCCCCCACCGGGTCCCGTGCCAGGCAGGGGTCCGCCCGACGGGCCCGGTCCACGGCCTCGACCACGACCTGCCGCTTGCGCGCGAGGACGGCGGCGTCGGCACCCGCCCCCAGCCCGACGGCGCCGGCCGGGTCGGCGTCGAGGAGGCCGCAGGCGAGGGCCGCTGCCACGGTGGTGTTGCCGACCCCGACCTCGCCCAGGGCGACCAGTCCCGCCGCTGCCACGTCGCGGCCCAGGTCGCGGCCGGCGTCCAGCAACCGCCGGGCGTCGTCCGGCGTCATGGCCGGCCGGTCGACGAGGTCCCCGCGCGGGCCGGCGGGGCGCAGCACCGCGGCACCCGGCGCGGGGTCGCCGGAGACCCCGGCGTCCACGACGCACACGCCCAGGCCGGCGGTCCGGGCTGCGGTGGCTCCCAGCGAGGTGCCGACGACGGAGGCGCGGACCACGTCCCGGGTCACGGCGGGGGAGTAGGCCGACACCCCGCGGCCCGCGACCGGGTGGTCGGCAGCGGCCAGCACCAGGGTGCCGCCGGAGATCGCACCGCCGCCGGCCGCCACGACGCCGTCCACGGCCCGGTCGAGGACGCCGAGCGAGCCCGGCGGGGTGAGCAGCCGGTCGGCGTGGTCCCGGGCGGCGACGACCGCCTGCCGGCCCGGCGCCCGCAGGTGGGACGGCGGCGCGGCCGGGGCCCCGGCGTCGTCGACGGGCCACCGGTCGTGCAGGACGACGTCGGAGAGGGGCAGCCGGCGGGACCAGCCGGCCCGCTCCAGGCCCGGGGCGGGCGGCCGCTCGTCGGGCCAGCCCAGGCACAGCCAGCCCAGGGTCACGACGCCGTCCGGCAGCCCGAGCAGCCCGGCGAGCTCCTCCGGCCGGAACAGGGTCACCCAGCCGAGACCGAGCCCCTCCCCGCGGGCCGCCAGCCACAGGTTCTGGATGGCCGCCGCGCAGCTCCACAGGTCGGCGTCGGGGAAGGTGGCCCGGCCCAGGACGCCGGCCGCCGGGGTGCGCCGGTCGCAGCAGACCACCACCCCGAGAGGAGCCTCCCGGACGCCCTCGAGCTGCAGGTCGAGCAGGCGGCGCGCGGCGTCGGCCTCCAGCTGCGCGGCCTGCCGCAGCCGCTCCCGGTCGGTGAGCACCGCGGCCCAGTCCCGGATGCCGGCGTCCTGCACGACGAGGAACCGCCAGGGCTGGCTGTGGCCCACCGACGGGGCCGCATGGGCCGCGGTCAGGACGCGCTCCAGGACGTCGCCGGGGACGGGATCGGGCCGGAACCGGCGGACGTCGCGGCGCGCACCGATCACCTGGTGCAGCGCGTTCCGGACCTCCTCGCCCATCGCCCAGCCGGCGGGATCGGCCGCCCGCTGCGACGCCGAGGTCCGGTCACCGATCAGCGGCACCGGCCGCGGCCAGTTCTCCGAGCGCACCGTGCCATGGTGCCCGGACCTCCGCCCGATCCCGGGCCGGCCGGCCGCGGTCACCTGTTCGCCGGGCCCGGCTCCTGCCGAGCTCCGCCGTCTTCCCCGTCACCGAGCAGGTGGGGTGGCGGGCCCCGGGACGACGACGGGCGCCGCGGACACGCAGGTCCACGGCGCCCGTCGGACGCGGTCGGGGTCAGTAGCGGAAGCGCTGCACCAGCTCCTGAAGGTCGCCGGACATGCGGGCCAGCTCCTCGGCCGCCTGGCGGGTCTGGGCGACCCCGGCCGTGGTCGCCGACGCGGCGTGGGCCACGCCGCCGATGCTGCCGGCGATCTCGCCGCTGCCGGTCGCCGCCTCGCTGACGCTGCGGTTCATCTCCGCGGTGGTCGCCCCCTGCTCCTCCACCGCGGAGGCGATGGTCAGCTGGAAGTCGTTGATCTGGCTGATGATCCCGGCGATCCCGGTGATCGCCGTCGTGGCGCCGGCGGTGTCGGCCTGGATGGCGTCGACGCGGCGGGCGATGTCCTCGGTGGCCTTCGCCGTCTCCTGGGCCAGCTCCTTGACCTCGTTGGCCACCACCGCGAAGCCCTTGCCCGCCTCCCCGGCGCGGGCGGCCTCGATCGTCGCGTTGAGCGCCAGCAGGTTCGTCTGCTCCGCGATCGAGGTGATGGTCTTGACCACCTCGCCGATCTCCTGGGACGAGACGCCGAGCTTGCTCACCGTCCGGGTCGTCTCCTCGGCGGCCTGGACCGCGGTGCCGGCGACCCGGGCGGCCTCGGAGGCGTTCTGGGCGATCTCGTTGATGGAGGCGCCCATCTCCTCGGAACCGGACGCGACGGTCTGCACGTTGCGGGAGATCTGCTCGGCGGCCGCGGCCACGACGCCGGCCTGGGTGGCGGCCTCCTCCGCGCTGCCGGAGATCGTCTCCGACGACGCGCTGAGCTCCTCCGCCGCGGCGGCGAGGGCCGACGCCGACTCGGCCGTCGAGGACACCGTGCTGCGCAGGCTCTCGGTCGCCTGGTTGAGAGCCGCGGCCATCTGGCCGACCTCGTCGCCGGAGGAGACCTCGACCCGCGCGGTCAGGTCACCGCCGGCCATGGCCACCAGCCCGTCGCGGACTGCGGTCACGGCACGGACGACCAGGCGGACGACGAACCAGCCGAGCGCCAGCGCCGCGGTGAGGCCGATCGCCAGGACGACGAGGATGAGCGTGCGGGCGCTCTCGTAGGTGCGCTGGGCCTCCTGGACCGTGGCCTCCGCGCTGGCCGCCTCGGACTGCTCAAGCCGGGTCAGGGCCTCGTTGAGGGCCACCGCGATCGGCTTGACCTCGGTGGTGCGCAGCTGCAGGTAGGCGTCCATCCGACCGGCCCGGGCGAAGGCGAGCAGCTGGCCGCCGACGATCTCCTCGTAGGCGGTCCAGGACTCGGTGAGGACCTCGACGTCCGCCCGCTGGGCCTCGGTCAGGCCCTCGTCGGCGGCGTAGGTCGCGATCGCGGCGTCCATGGCCTCGACGTCGGCCAGGTACGCCTGGTGCTCGACGTCCTGGGGGCCCTTGGGCAGCAGCTCGTCGGCGAGGGCGTCGACGCGGGTCTGCAGGTAGGCGCGGCGGATCTCGGCCAGCTGCATGGAGGGGACGAGCGCCTCGCTGTGGATCTCCGCGCTGCGCCGCTCGAGTCCGGCGAGCTCGCGCAGGGCCACGAGGCCGATGGTGAGGGCCACGCCGCAGGCCACCGCGACGGCGGTCAGCACCTTGACACGCAGGGGGAGCGCGAGCAGACGGGAGGGGACGGAGAGCCGCACGGGATACCTCGGGAGCCGATGTGATGGGGGCAACCTCGGGTTTCGGCCGGTTCCGTCCGAACTCAACCTGAGACCGTCAAGTCAGGGACGAGTCGCTGCCGTCAGTGCTCCACGCGCTCCAGGAACCGCTTGACCATCTCCAGGAACACCTCGGGCTGCTCCGAGTGCACCCAGTGCCCGGCGTTCTTGACCCGCACCAGCCGGGTGTTCGGGCAGAGCTCCTCCATCCGCTCGCGGTCCTCGGGCAGCACGTACGTCGAGTTCGCCCCGGCGATCCACAGCACCGGCCCGTCGTAGCGGGCGCCGGGCGGCGGCTCGGGGAAGCCGCGCAGCTCGCTCAGGTCGCGTTCGAGCAGCTCGAGGTTCAGCCGCCAGCGCCAGCCGCCGTCGGCCCCCGCCCCCTCGCGCACCAGGCTCTGCAGCAGGAACGAGCGCACCATCCGGCTGGGGACGGCGGCGCGCAGCGCGGCGTCGGCGTCCTCCCGGGTCGTCAGCCGGTCGAGGTCCAGGGCGCGCATCGCGGCGATGTAGGCGGCGAAGGGCGAGGCCTCCTCGTCGGGGTCGTCGGTGCGACCGCCGGAGACCGGGTACTCGACCGGGGCGATGTCGACGACGACCAGCGCGCGCAGCAGCTCGGGGTGGCGCAGCGCCAGCTGCAGCGACACCTTGCCGCCCATCGAGTGCCCGACGAGGGTGACCGGCTCCCCGAACGTGCGCAGCTCCGCGGCGACCAGCTCGGCCATGTCGATGTAGTCGACCCGGTCGGTCCACGGCGAGTGCCCGTGGTTGGGCAGGTCGAGCAGGGTCACCCGGTGGTCGCCGGCGAGGCCCTTGGCGATCGTCGTCCAGTTCTTGCCCTGGCCGAACAGCCCGTGCACGAACACCACCCGCGGCCCGGCGGACCCCAGCGTCCGGGTGTGCAGCCGCTCCTCCTCGTCGGTCACCCGGTCATTCCACCAGAGTCCGCAGGGCCGACGGCCCGGCCGCAAGCCGAGCGGTGGTCAGCGCAGCAGGTCGACAGCACACCGCAGGCCGGGGGCCCGCGAGAGTCGCTCGTCGCCCGTCACCAGCGGGACGTCGAGCAGCTCGGCCAGCGCCACGTACTGCGCGTCGTAGGCGCTGACCGAATTCCGCAGCTCCCACGCCCGCGGCAGCAGCAGCAGGTGGGGATGCCGTTCCAGGGCCAGCTCGGCGTAGTCCTCCAGCGCTGCGGCCCCCCGCGCACCGGTGAGCCGGCCGCCGAGCACCTCGCGCCGGACGACGGAGAGCACCTCGACGTCCGCGAGCTCGGGCGCGTGGACGTCGGAGCCCAGGAGCCGTTCACGCGCCAGGGCACCGGCCGAGCCGTCGTCCACCAGGGCCGGCACGATCACCGACGCATCGGCGACGATCACGTCCTGCCCTGGCGCCCGGCGGCCACGGCGGTCACCGCGTCCTCGAAGGAGAGCCGACCGCCACGACGAGCGGCACGGGCCAGCACCTGCGCCTTGGTCGGCCGCGCGGCGACCGCTTGCAACTCGCGGAGTACGTACTCCGACAGGCTCAAGCCGCTCTCCGCCGCCCGCGCACGCAACGCGGCGTGCAGCTCGTCCGGTACGTGGCGGACCTGCAGCATCTTCGGCACCCCACCACCGTACATGTGCACCACATGCAGCCGCATGTGGTGCACATGCGACACCGGCGTCCGCCCACCTCCCCGTCGGGAGGGTCCGGAGCGCAACCCTGATCCCCCGGCGGGGCGCCACGGGATCGGGTCCGGACCGTCGCACCATCCCCACGGCGGCACGGCCGATCCGCCGTCGCCCGAGGAGAGGAACGCACGCAGATGCCCGGACGGCGCCGCCGGACGACGAGCCGCTCGACCAGCACCACCCGCACCGCGACGACGACCCGCCGGAAGGCGCCCGCCCGCCGGACCGCGACGCCCGCCGCCGAACGGCCGGTCGCCGGCCCGGGGGAACGGGTGTGGGTGCTCGCCGTCCCGTTCCGCGCTCCCGCACCGGGCGCGCAGTGGCGGCCGGACCTGCAGGCCCACGTGTGGATCGGCCGCGAGCTGCCGCCGGAGCTGGCCGCCTACGACCCGCCGCCGTACACCTTCGAGCGCTTCCTCGAGGACGAGCTCAACGAGGCGCCGCGGCCGCTGCCCGAGGCCCGGCAGATGGTCCCGCGCGAGGAGCAGTGCACCGGCGCGGAGGCGGTCGTGGTGTCCGCCGCGGCGGGGCACCGGGTCTTCCTGCTCGGGGACGACCCCGGGGTGGGCAAGACGGGGACCGCCGTCCTGGCCGCCCGGGAGGTCTGCGAGCTGCGCGGCGGTGAGCGCGTCCTCGTCGTCGCCGACCGCCCGGCGGCCATCACCATCCCCCACTGGACCCGCTCGATCGCCGGATTCGGCGACGGCGGGCTGCGCTGGTGCGTCACCACGTGGGACCGGCTGGCCAAGGTGTCGGGACTGCGGTTCGACGTCGTCATCGCCGACGAGGCGCACATGGTCCGGCACACGACGACGCAGCGGTGGAAGCACTGGAAGGCGGTCTCCGGCGGCGGGCGGGCGAAGGACGCGCCGTTCGTCATCGCGGCCACCGCCACCCCGGCGCACACACCGCTCGAGCTGCCCTACCTCGCGCCCCAGTTCGCCCAGCGGCACGGCGAACCGCTGCGCGCCTGGGTGGACCTGCCGGCGAAGCTCGCCGGGCACGGGTTCCACGTGGAACGTGGGCGTTACGGGTGGACGTGGACCGAGGACGTCGACGCCCGCCGCGCCGACCTGGCCCGGCTGCAGGGCTGGCTCGCCGACGGCGACCCGCCCGCGACGCTGCACCGGCCGGCGCCGTGGGGCCCGGTGTCGGTCACCGGGACGCCGGTCTCCCTCACGCCGGCCGAGAGGAGCGCGTACGAGTCGGAGTGGCAGGAGTTCCGCGCCGAGATGCAGCTGGCCCGCAGGGCCCGGCAGACCGCGCGCGGCCGGGCGGCGCTGCTGCGCTTCCGCCAGAAGGCCGGGCTGATCCGCGCGCAGGCCACCGTCGACTGGGTGCGCGCGCAGGTCGAGGCCGAGCGGCAGGTCGCGGTGTCGGTCGAGTTCGTCGAGACGGCGGCCGACCCGATCCGCGAGGCGCTGCTGGACTCGGGGATCGCGGTGTCGTCGATCTACGGCCGGGACCGCTTCGACGTCGAGGCCGAGCGGCTGCGCTTCCAGACGGGGGAGGCGCCGGTGTGCGTCTTCACCGTGACCGCCTCGATCAGCCTGCACGCGGGGGAGCTGCTGCCGTCGGGGCGCACGGCGTCGACAACGCCGCGGGTCGGGCTGTTCCACCAGCCGCGGTTCTCCGGCATCCAGGCCCGCCAGGTCACCGGCCGCACCCACCGCGACGGTCAGGTCTCCCCGTGGCGGGTGGCCTTCGCCGAGGACACCGTGGAGGAGCAGGTGGCCCGCGTGATGGTGGAGCGGCTGGCGGTCAGCGGCTCCACCGCCGGCGCGGACACCTCCGCCCTGCAGGAGATCGCCGAACTGCTGGACGCCGACTGGCTGCCCCCGGTGGCGCTGACCGAGTAGGGACCACCACCCTCCCCCCGCGACCCCGCGTCCGCGCCCCCCTCCGTGTCGATCATGGGGTCGTTGCTCGGCGCCGCGCCGTCGACGGGCGCGTCCACCTGCACCAAGCCCATGATCGACTCCATCCGGGCCGCTCGCGCCGGGCGGCGACCTCAGCCGAGCGCCGCCACGATGCTGGCCAACCCCGCCAGCGCCGACAGCCCGAGGCCGGCGGCCCGGAACCGGCGGGCATCGAGCAGGTGGAACAGCCGGCGGCCGACCACGTGGCCGACGACCGCCGCGGCCAGCAGCACCAGCACCACGTCCGGCCGGAGCGCCTGCCCGGCCCGCCCGGTGGCGGTGAGCACCGCCGCGCCGAGCAGGTTGAGGACGAGGAACAGCGCCGCCAGGGTGTCGCGCATCTCCGCCGGGGGCGTCTGCCGGCGCTCGAGCCAGAGCACCAGCGGCGGACCGTTCGTGCTGGTCGTCGTCGTGAGCAGACCGGCGACCAGCCCCACGCCCAGGGTGACCCACCGGGACGGCCGCGCCCGGCCGGCGTGCGGGCGCCGCAGGACCTGGAGCGCCACGGCGGCGAGCACGCCCACGCCCACCGCGAGCTGCAGCGCCGACTTGCTGACCACGGCGAGCACCAGCACGCCGGCCACGACCCCGGGGACGGCGGCCAGGGTCACCACCCGGACGTCGGCCCACCGGACGGCCGGCCGCGGCCCGCGGCGGACCAGCAGCAGGAGCAGCGTGGTGGCCGTGGCGAGCACCATCAGCGTGGTGACCGCCTCGGTGGGCTCGAGCACGGCCACGATCGCGGGCCCGGCGATGAGCGCGAGCCCGAAGCCGGCGGCGGCCTGCACCGTCGCGCCCGCCAGGACGGCGAGGGACGCGAGCAGCACGCCGGCCATCCTGTCGCACGGGCGGTCCTGCCCCCGACCGGCCGAGCCGACGGGCGGTGCACGGGCTGGGGCGCCGGCAGGCTCAGGGGACGAGGACGGCGCGGCCCAGGACCCGGCCGGCGCGCAGGTCGTCGAGCACCCGCGGCGCGTCGTCCAGCGGGTGCGTGGTCACGGCAGTGACGAGAAGGCCCCGGGCGGCCAGGTCCAGGGCCTGGACCAGCTCCGCGCGCCGGTTGCCGACCGAGGTGACGATCCGCTGCTCGGGCACGACCAGCGCCAGCGGGTCGAGCTCGACCCGGTCGAAGCTGTAGCCGACGTACACGAGGGTGCCGCGCTTGCCGAGGGCGGCCAGTGCGGCGGCGCCGGTCTCCGTGGTGCCGACCAGCTCGAAGACGACGTCCGCGCCGCGGCCGCCGGTGGCCTCCCGGACGGCGGCGGCGACGTCCTCCTGCGAGGCGTCCACGGTCACCGCGGCGCCCAGCTCCCGGGCGAGCGCCAGCCGCTGCGCGCTGCGGGCCACCGCGACCACCCGCGCGCCGGCCTCCCGCAGCACCTGCACCAGGGCCAGCCCCACCCCGCCGACGCCGTACACGACCGCGTCCGCGCCCGACCGCACGCCCGCGACGTCGACCGCGTGCAGCGCCGTCGTCCCGCTGCAGCACAGCGTCGCGGCGGTGGGCAGGTCGACACCGTCCGGCACGGGGACCACCGACGAGGCCGGGACGGCGACCTGCTCGGCGAAGCCGCCGTCGGTGGCGAAGGCCAGGAACCCCAGCGGTGCGTCGCACAGGTGGTCGTCGCCGGCCGTGCACCAGCGGCAGCGGTGGCAGGCGTGCAGGTAGTGGACGGCGACCCGGTCGCCCACCGCCACACCGTCGGCCCCCTCGCCGAGCTCGACGACCACCCCGGCGACCTCGTGGCCGAGGGTGATCGGCGTCCGCGCCGGGGTCAGCAGCCCGTCGAGGAAGTGCAGCTCGGTGCCGCAGACGCCGGCCGCGGCGACGTCGAGCAGCACCTCACCCGGCCCCGGCCGCGG
Source organism: Geodermatophilus sp. SYSU D01176 (assembly GCF_054050015.1). Lineage (NCBI taxonomy): Bacteria > Bacillati > Actinomycetota > Actinomycetes > Geodermatophilales > Geodermatophilaceae > Geodermatophilus > Geodermatophilus sp. SYSU D01176. The sequence goes on from NZ_JBJGYN010000071.1 coordinate 11,645, forward strand.
CCGGTCGACCTCCTCGACCAGGAGGGGCTCCCCGGCACCGGAGAAACGCACAGCACGCACGACGACGGCCTCCCTACGCCGGCATGACCCGGACAGGTTCGAACGGTCGGCGGCCCCAGCCGCCCTCTCAGCCCGCTCGGCGCGGGCTCCCGTGATCAGCGGCCGGGACGCTACCCCTCCTCCCGGTGTTACGTTCGGGGGGCACGTGGCACGGGGTGTCCCCCACCGGGGACTGAGAGCACACCCGTCGAACCTGCTCCAGTTCGCACTGGCGAAGGGATGTCACCGGCATGCCGGCCGTCGACCTGCGCGCCGCCCGCGCGGCGCTGTCCGCACGCACCCCCCTGGTGCACTGCCTGACGAACACGGTGGTGCAGACGATCACCGCCAACGCCCTGCTCGCGGCGGGCGCCGCCCCGGCGATGGTGGACGCACCCGAGGAGGCCGGCGACTTCGCCGCGGTCGCCTCCGCGGTGCTGGTCAACGTCGGCACCGTCCACGCGCGCACCGCCGAGGCGATGCGGCTGGCGGCCCGCTCGGCGGGCGCGGCCGGGACGCCGTGGGTGCTCGACCCCGTCGCCGTCGGCGGCCTGGTCTACCGCACCGAGCTGGCCACCGACCTGGTCGCGCTGCGGCCGACCGTGGTCCGCGGCAACGCCTCGGAGGTGATGGCGCTGGCGGGCGCGGGCGCCGGCGGCCGCGGCGTGGACAGCACCGACTCCACGGAGGACGCCGCCAAGGCCGCCGCCGAGCTCGCCGCCCGCACCGGCGGCGTCGTGGCGGTCAGCGGCGAGGTCGACCTCGTCACCGACGGACGGCGGACGGTCCGCGTCGGCGGCGGCTCCCCGCTGCTGACCCGCACCACCGGCGCCGGCTGCGCGCTGGGCGCCCTGGTCGCCGCCTACGTCGCCGCCACCGGCGACCCGCTCGTCGGCACCGTCGCCGCGCACGCGCACGTCGCCGTCGCCGCGGAGCGGGCCGCGCAGGTGGCCGCCGGCCCGGGCAGCTTCGCGCCCGCCTGGCTCGACGCGCTGGACGCCGTCGACGGCGCGGCCCTGGCCGCGGCGGACGTCTCGTGACCGAGCTGGCGAGGTCACGCAGGGGCACAGCACCCGGGCTCATGGGAGCGACGAGCGCCAGCGAGGAGGTCTCGTGAGCCGCCCGTTCGACCCCACCCTCTACCTGGTCACCGACACCGCGCTGTCGCACCCGCGGCCGGTCGCCGACGTCGTCCGCGCCGCGGTGGCCGGCGGCGTCACCGCCGTCCAGGTGCGGGACAAGACCGCCTCCCGCCGCGAGCTGCTGGAGCTCATCCGCGCGGTGCAGGCCGCGCTGGCCGACCGGCCGGACGTCGCCGTGTGGGTCAACGACGCCGTCGACGTCGCCCTGCTCGCCGGCGCGGACGGCGTGCACGTCGGCCAGGACGACCTGCCGCCGGCCGGGGTGCGCGCGCTGCTCGGGCCCGGCCGGCTGCTCGGGTTCAGCGTCTCCTCCGTCGCCGAGCTGGACGTCGCGCGCGCCCTGCCGGCGGGCACGGTCGACCTGGTCGGCATCGGCCCGGTGTGGACCACGCCGACCAAGCCCGACGCCGGCGGCGCCCTCGGCCCGGACGGCGTCCGCGCGCTGGCCGACGCCGCCCGCGCCGCGGGGTTCACCACGGTGGCGATCGGCGGCATCGACGCCGCGCGCGCCGCCGAGGTTGCCGCGACCGGGGTGGACGGCGTGTGCGTGGTCTCGGCCGTGTGCACCGCGCCCGACCCCGCGGACGCCGCCCGCGCGCTGCGGTCCGCGATCGACCGGGGCCGGCTCGCCCAGGTGGTCCGGTGAGCGGGCGGGGGCGGGCGGGGGTCAGCACAGCGCTGACCGTGGCGGGCAGCGACCCCAGCGGCGGCGCCGGCATCCAGGCCGACCTGAAGACCTTCAGCGCCCTGGGCGTCTACGGCACGGCGGTGCTCACCGCGCTGACCGCGCAGAACACCCGCGGCGTCACCGGCGTGCACTGCGTCCCGCCGGAGTTCGTCGCCGAGCAGCTGGCGACGCTGTTCGCCGACGTCGAGGTGCACGCCACCAAACTCGGCATGCTCGGCACCGCCGACGTGGTGCGCGCGGTCGCCGCCGCGCTCGCCGACCGCCCGGCCGGCCCGGTGGTGTGCGACCCGGTCATGGTGGCGACCAGCGGGGACCGGCTCATCGACGACGCCGCCGTCGACGCCGTCCGCGCCGACCTGCTGCCGCTGGCCGACCTGGTCACGCCGAACGTGCCGGAGGCGGCCGTGCTGCTCGACGCGCCCCCGGCCACCGACGTCGACCAGCTGCCCGGCCAGGCGACCGCGCTGCTCGAGCTGGGTCCCCGGGCGGTGCTGCTCAAGGGGGGACACCTCGGTGGGGACGAGAGCGTCGACGTCCTGGCCACCGCGGACGGCGTGACCGTCACCCGCCGACCGCGGGTGGTCACCACGTCGACGCACGGCACCGGCTGCACGCTGTCGTCGGCGCTGGCCGCGCTGGCCGCCCACCACCGCACCGACGACTGGACCCGGCTGGTCGACCCCGCCCGCGACTACCTGCACAGGGCGCTGGAGGCCGGGGCCGGCCTGGGCGTCGGCTCGGGCCACGGCCCGGTGCACCACTTCGCCGGCATCTGGAGGGTGTGGCCGCGTTGATCATCGCCACCCGGCTGCCCGCACCGGCGTGTCGTGCAGCCAGACGCCGATGATCACGGCAGTCAGGCGTCAGCCGGCGGGCTGCTCGTCCGTCGTGATCGGGACGCGGGTGACGCCGTCCGCGGCGGGTGCCGCGCCACCGAGCCGGCGCAGCAGGGCCGCGACGTCCACGCCGGTGAGGTCGCCCGACAGCTGCACCCCCTGGGCGACGTTGGCCGCGACCGAGCGGCCCAGCGACCCCGCGCCGTCGGCGGAGATGACGGTCATCTTGTCCACGCCCGCCAGCGGGGCGGTGGCGGCCTGCACCACCTCCGGCAGCACCTTGACCAGCATCTCGAGGATCGCCGCCTCGCCGTACTTCTGGAAGGCCTCCGACCGGGCGTCGAGCGCCTCGGCCTCGGCCTGACCGCGGGCGAGGATCGCGGCGGCCTCCGCGCTGCCCTCCCGCTCGACCGCGTCGGCTCGCCTGCCGGCGCAGCCGCTCCGCCTCGCCGCGCTCGGCGCCCTCGACCGCCTCGGCCTCGGCCAGCGCCGACCGGCGGGCCCGCTCGCCCTCACCGGACAGCCGCGCCTGATCTCCCGAGGACCAGCGACAGCAGCAGGACGCCGAGGCCCAGCGCACCCACGACGAGGAAGCCCGCCTCCACGCTGTCCCTCTCCGTCGGTGTCCGGCGCTGCACCCTCGCAGCCGGGACCGGGCGTGATCCACAGTTGCTGCACCGGTGCGTCCGTTCCTCACCCCTCCGGAGGACGGGCGACGATGGGGGCGAGCCGGCGGCGAGGACGAGGAGGTGGGGCGTGCGGCGGGAGGCGGGCATCCTGCACCTGGACCTCGACGCCTTCTTCGCCGCGGTCGAGCAGCGCGACAAGCCCTCGCTGCGCGGCCGGCCGGTGGTCGTCGGCGGCACCGGCGGCCGCGGGGTGGTGGCGACGGCGTCCTACGAGGCCCGCGCGTACGGCGCCCGCTCGGCGATGTCCACCGCGGAGGCGCGCCGCCGCTGCCCGTCCGGGACGGCGTTCCTCGGCGGGCGGTTCGCCGCCTACCGCCGCACCTCCGACGTCGTGATGGAGCTGCTGCGCGAGCTGTCCCCGCTGGTCGAGCCCGTGTCGATCGACGAGGCCTACGTCGACCTCGCCGCCGGCACCGGCCTGGACCTGTCCGCGGACGGCGTCACCGGGCTGGCGCGGCGGCTCAAGGCGCGGATCGCCGCGGCGACCGGCGGCGTGACCGGCTCGGTCGGCATCGGGTCGTCGAAGCTCATGGCGAAGATCGCCTCCGACCTCGACAAGCCCGACGGGCTGGTCGTCGTCCCGCCGGGGCGCGAGCTCGAGGTGCTGCACCCGCTGCCGGTGACCCGGCTGGGCGGGGTGGGGCCGGCGACCGCCGAGCGGCTGCACCAGGTGGGCGTGACGACCGTCGCCGACCTGGCCGCGAAGTCGCTGCCGGACCTGGTGGCGCTCGCCGGCCGCGCCCACGGGGCCGGGCTGTACGCGCTGGCCCGCGCCGAGGACGACCGGCGGGTCGTCGCCGAGCGGGAGGCGAAATCGGTCTCGCAGGAGGAGACCTTCGCCCGCGACCTCACCGACCGCGCCGTCCTCGGCCGGTACGTGGACAGCATGGCGGCGCGGGTCGGCAGCCGGCTGCGCGCGGCCGCCTACTCGGGCCGCACGGTGACGCTCAAGCTGCGCCGCTACGACTTCACCACGCTCACCCGCTCGCAGACGCTGCCCCAGCCGACCGACGACCCGCGGGTGATCGCCGCGATCGCGCACCGGCTGCTCGCCGAGGCCGGCACGCAGGGCGGGCTGCGGCTGCTCGGGGTCGGGGTGTCCGGGCTGTCGCTCTACGCCCAGGGCGACCTGTTCGCCGCCGGCGACGACCCGCGACCGGACGACGTCCCGGAGCCGGACGCCGCGCCCGAGGAGGAGCCCGAGCCGCTGACCGCCGAGGCGCGGTGGTGGCCCGGCCAGGACGTGCGGCACGACGAGCTCGGCGCCGGCTGGGTGTGGGGGCGGGGCCTGGGGCGGGTCACCGTGCGCTTCGAGGGCCCGCTGACCCCGCCCGGTCCGGTGCGCACCCTGGCCGCGGACGACCCCGCGCTGCACCCCGCCGAGCCGCCGGACTGGCGGGTCAGCGAGCCAGCGCCAGCCACCCGAACACCGTGAGGTCCCGGCCGACCTGGACGACGAGCCGCACGCCCGAGCGGGTCACCAGGTGGGCCGTGTAGCCGCCGGTGCGGTCGACCTCGACCCGGTCGATCACCGCCCCCGGGTGGTCGGCCAGGGCCGCCGTCGCGACCTGGACGGCGACCTCCACGGGGAGGTCGGGCTCCGCGGGTACGGCGGGGCGCGTCCGCAGCCAGAGGATCCGGCACCCGCTCGTCGTGGCGGCCATGGCGGCCTCCCGTCGTCCGGCGGCCCCCGGTGGACCGCTCGACTGCGACCCTGGTGCCCGCACCTGTGGAGAAGCTGGGTGTCAGGTGCCGGTTCCCTCGGGATCCCGGCCGTCGGCGACGATGGGGGCATGACCGAGCAGAGCGCGTGGGTGCGGATCACGCAGGCGGACCCGGGCCACTCGGCGGCCTACGTGCAGCGGTTCCGGGACCTCGCCGCGCAGGGCTTCGACCTCGCCGGCGAGGCGCGGCTGGTCGACGCGATGCTGCCGCGCGGCTCCCGGGTGCTCGACGCCGGCTGTGGACCGGGCCGGACCGGCGGCTGGCTGGCCCGCGCCGGGCACACCGTCGTCGGGGTCGACGTCGACCCGGTGCTCATCGCCGCGGCCGAGGAGGACCACCCCGGCCCGCGGTGGCTCGTCGGCGACCTCGCCGAGCTGGACCTGCCGGCGCTGGGCATCCCGGAACCGTTCGACGTGATCGTCTCGGCCGGCAACGTGATGGCCTTCCTGGCGCCGGGCACGCGGGTCGCCGTCCTGCGGCGGCTGCGCGCGCACGTGGCACCCGGCGGGCGGGCGGCGATCGGCTTCGGCGCCGGCCGCGGGTACGCCTTCGACCAGTTCCGGGACGACGCCCGCACGGCCGGCTGGGCCGAGGACCTGCTGCTGTCGACCTGGGACCTGCGGCCGTTCACCGCGGAGTCGGACTTCCTGGTCGCCGTCCTGCGCCCCGCCTGAGCGCCTGCTCCAGACCGTCGCGTTCGCGCGATCTCGACCCCCACGAGGCTCCGCGCGTGGGGGATCAAGTGATATGGCCCGCGGCGCCCCCCACCCGGCGCCCCCCCCGCCGGGGCGGGGCTGCACCCGGACCGCCAGC
>NZ_JBJGYN010000072.1:0-17379 GCF_054050015.1 Geodermatophilus sp. SYSU D01176
CCCCCCCCCCCCCCCCCCCCGCCGCCCCCCCCCCCCCCCCGCCCCCCCCCCCCCCCCCCCCCCCCCCCCCCCCCCCCCCCCCCCCCGCGGGAGGGGTCAGGCCATCCGGCGGGCGCCGGAGAAGCTCGGCATGGAGTCGAGGTCCGCCACCGCCACCGGCTTGCCGGCGCTCGAGGAGTGCACCATCTGGCCGTTGCCGATGTACATGCCGACGTGCGAGACCGGGCTGTAGAAGAACACCAGGTCACCGGGCTGCAGGTCGGCCTTCGACACCGCGGTGCCGAACGTCGACTGGGCCTTCGAGGTGCGCGGGATCGTGATGCCGGCCGCCTTGTAGGCGAACGAGGTCAGACCGGAGCAGTCGAAGGCGTTGGGCCCCGTGGCGCCCCACGTGTACGGGTCGCCCACCTGGGCGAGGGCGGTGTCGACGGCCGTCTGGGCGGCGCCGCTGGACGCGACGGCCGGTGCTGCGGTGACCGAACCCGTCACCGGGGCGTCCCCGGCAGCGGCCGAGGCCGGGAGGGGCGAGAGGGCGATGCCGGCGCCGGCGATGGCGGCGACGGCCACCCCGCGGAACGAGCGACGAGCGAAGGTCGTGCGGGCAGTCGTCATCGACGACGGTTCTCCTGTTCTCCACGACCGCCTACCGGGTTAGCTGACGGGTTCGGACGGGGGAGTCGCCCGGCGCGACGAGGTCGCGCTTCACCCCAGTGCTGCGGTGGGTCCCCGGCCTGCGCACCGGTCAGCGACCGGTGCACGGTTCGGCGGCGTCCGTCGGGTGTCGCAAGGTCAGCGACGCGGGCCCTCCGGACGGCGACCGAGGCTAGGGGGGCCCGTCGGCCCGGCTCACCACGAGGGCGGGGGTGCCCGGTGGCCCGTCCGACACGCCGCGACACGCCGTGCTGACCACGGCGGACACGGGCCCCCACCGGCGCCCCGGCGGGGGGAAACCGCAGCTCATCTGGCCGTTGAGGAATTCACCGAACCCCGGCATGGCCCCACAGAGGGTGGCGGGATCGCGACGCAGGGCCCCACGGAGCCGGGGGGTTGGGCCCCCGCCCTCCCGGGCAGGAGACAGCACAACCCAACCGAGGAGGGACACGCCATGGCCGGCATGTTGAGGAAGGCCCTGATGTCGGGGCTCGCGGCGAAGGTCATCCAGGAGGCCAGCAAGCCGCAGAACCAGGCCAAGATCAAGGAGTTCATCGCCAAGATCGGCGAGCAGAACAAGAAGCAGGGCGGCGGCCGCGGCTACGGTCGCGGTCCCGTGCGCTGAGCACCCGGCACTGACGGCACGGCGACCCCCGCTCGCGACGGGCGGGGGTCGCCGCCATGCTCGGGGACCGTGCTGCGCATCGCCGTCCTCGACGACTTCCAGTCCGTCGCCGCCGAGTTCACCGACTGGTCCCGCCTCCCGGAGGAGGCCGAGGTCGTCAGCTTCGCCGACCACCTCGACGACGAGGACGCCGTCGCCGACCGGCTGGCGGGGTTCGACGTCGTCGTCGCCATGCGGGAGCGCACCCCGTTCCCGCGCAGCCTGCTCGAGCGGCTCCCGCGGCTGCGGCTGCTGGTGACCACCGGCGCGCGCAACGCCGCCATCGACGTCGCCGCGGCCGCCGAGCGGGGCGTCCTCGTCTGCGGCACGGGCGCGCACCCGACCGGTCCCGTCGAGCTGACCTGGGCGCTCATCCTGGCCGTGGCCCGCCACCTGCCGGAGGAGGACGCCGGGCTGCGGGCCGGCGGCTGGCAGCGCACCGTCGGCACCGACCTCGCCGGGGCCACCCTGGGCGTGGTCGGCCTCGGCCGGCTCGGCACCCGGGTGGCGCGGATCGGCCAGGCCTTCGGGATGGACGTCGTCGCCTGGAGCCGGAACCTCACCGACGAGCGGGCGGCGGAGGCCGGCGTCCGCCGGGTGACGAAGGGCGAGCTGTTCGCGGGCGCCGACGTCGTCGCCGTGCACCTGGTGCTCTCCGACCGCACCCGCGGGCTCGTCGGCCGTGACGAGCTCGCCGGCATGAAGCGCAGCGCGATCCTGGTCAACACCTCGCGGGGGCCGATCGTCGACGAGGCCGCGCTCCTCGAGGCCCTGCAGGAAGGCCGCATCGCCGGCGCCGGTCTCGACGTCTACGACCGGGAGCCGCTGCCGGCGGACTCGCCCCTCCGCCGCGCGCCGCGCACCGTGCTGACCCCGCACCTGGGCTACGTGACGCGCGACACCTACGCCGTCTTCTACCGCGACGCCGTCGAGGACGTCGCCGCCTTCCTCCGGGGCGAGCCGGTGCGGGTCATCGCGCCCGCGTGACCGGTGCCGGTCCCGGGTATCCCTCCGGGCCCTGGCACGAGGAGACGGCGATGACCGAGGGCAACATGACGGGTCGGCCCTACGGCGGCACCAACGAGCGGCCCGATGACGACGTCCTGCCCGGCGAGCGTCCCGAGCCCGGCGAGGTCGGGCCGCCGTCCCAGCAGGAGGAACCGCGCGCGGCGCAGGGCGAGATGTCCGGCTATCCGGGCGAACCGGGCAGCGGCGTGCCGGACGTCGACGACCCCCCGGTGGGGGAGGGCCGCAGCTGACCCGGTCCTCGGGTGACCCGGCTCCTCAGGCGGCGCCGAGCGGGGAGCGGGTGGCCGCGCGGTCGAGCAGCTCCTCCATGCCGACCAGCCGCAGCAGGCGGACGGTGAACGGTGAGGCGTCGACCAGCCGCAGCGTGCAGCCGCGGTCGTCGGCCAGCGCGGCTGCCCCGGCGAGCACCCGCAGGCCCTCGGCGTCGCAGAAGGTGATGCCCGCGGCGTCGACGGTCCAGGTGCGGTGGCCGGTCAGGGCGAGCGCGTCGAGGGCGTCGCCGAGCCGGTGGGCGACGGCGCGGTCGAGCTCGCCGGCGGCGGTGACCCGGCCGGTCTGCAGGTCGATGGAGAGGAGCAGCGGGCGGGCGCTGTCCTCTGCTCGGCGCTCGGAGGCTTTCCGTGCGCGCATGGTGGTCCCCTTTGCGGGGCGCCGGGCCGGCAGCGGCTGCTGACGGACGACATCCCACGAACGTGCGCGTCAGGCCGCTCTTCGACCTGCTGACGACGTTAACAGGAGCGGCGGCGCTCGGCTTGTGCACGACGGGATCGTGCGCCATCGGACGGTGTCGACACGCCGGCGCGGCCGCCTGTGTCCGTCCCCGACCTGCCGATGCCGGCGCGCATCGCCCGGCAGGCAGCCGTCCTCGACTGGCACGCCGCCGGCCGGGGTAGCCCGTCCTCCGTGAGCGAGACGACGAACGACCGCGTCAGCAAGGTCGCGGCGGCAGACGTGCACGCCGGACAGATGGGGCAGCGGTACCTGGCCGCGGGCTCGAGGGTCGCGATGCGGCTGTGGGCCGCGGAGGAGCCGACCGAGGGCAAGCCCGAGGCGGCCCGGGACTACGAGACGGTGGGGTACGTGGTCACCGGGCGGGCCCGGCTGCGCGCGGGGGACCAGACGCTGGACCTCGGGCCGGGGGACTCCTGGGTGGTGCCGGCCGGGGTGAGCCACACCTACGAGATCGTCGAGGAGTTCACCGCGGTGGAGGCGACCTCCCCGCCTGCGCAGGAGGCCGGCCGGGACGCCCCGCCCGCCTGAGCAGCTCCGCGCCGGGCGTCGTCCGGGCCCGAGGCGTTGGTCGCCGCGGACACGGTGGTCGTCCCAGGGGTCGCCGACGCACGGGGGCGCCCCCGGCGGGCTCGTGCCCTGCCCACGATCGTGGGCAGAGCACGAGCGTCAGTCACCCTTGACGTTGACCACCTGACGCAGCGTGTGCCGGACCTCCACCAGGTCGGCCGCGTCGGCCATGACGACGTCGATCGGTTTGTAGGCGTCGGGGTGCTCGTCGAGGAACGCGTCCGAGCGGCCCCAGGCGATGCCCGTCATCCGCCGGTCGAGGTCGGCACGGGTGAACATCCGCCGCGCGGCGCCCCGCGAGTGGTTGCGCCCGGCGCCGTGGGGCGCGGAGGTCAGCGACTCGACGTTGCCCTTGCCGACCACGACGTAGGACGCCGCCCCCATCGAGCCCGGGATCAGCCCCCACTGGCCGGCCCGCGCGGAGATCGCGCCCTTGCGCGACAGCCACACCGCGGTGCCGTAGTGGGTCTCCCGGTCGGTGTAGTTGTGGTGGCACTGCACGACCTGCGCCCGGTGCACCTCCTCGGCGAGAAACCGGGACACCTGCTCGGCGAGGCGGTCCATCATCTCCTCGCGGTTGAGGGCGGCGAACCGCTGCGCCCAGTGCAGCGCCTCGACGTAGGCGTCGAACTCCGCCGTCCCCTCCTCGAGGTACGCCAGGTCGCGGTCGGGCAGGTCCATGCCGGCACAGCGGTCCTGCGCCACCCGGATGTGCTTCGACGCCAGCCGGTTGCCGACCCCGCGCGAGCCGGAGTGCAGGAACAGCCACACCCGGTCGGCCTCGTCGAGGCAGACCTCGATGAAGTGGTTGCCCGAGCCGAGCGAGCCCAGCTGCAGCGGCCAGTTGGGCGCGACACCGTCGGCCTGCGCGGCCCCCGGCAGGTCCCGCAGCTCCGCGACCCGCGCCGCCGCCGTCTCGCGCAGCTTCTTGTTGTGCCGACCGGCCGACAGAGGGATCGCCCGCGAGACCTGCTCGTGCAGCGTGGTCAGGTTGCGACCGCGGACGTCGTCGCCGGTGAACTGGGTGCGCACGGCCATCATCCCGCAGCCGATGTCCACGCCCACGGCTGCGGGGATGATCGCGCGGTCGGTCGGGATCACCGAGCCGACGGTGGCGCCGAGCCCCAGGTGCGCGTCGGGCATGAGCGCGACGTGCGGGTGGATGAACGGCATCGAGGCGGTGCGCTCGGCCTGCATGCGGGTGGTCGGCTCGAGGATCGACGCCCAGTTGAGCAGCCGGTCGCTGATCTTCTCCATGGCCTTCTCGTTCCGGTGGGTAGGGGCGCGACAGTGGAGCAGGACTGCCCCGCCGCCCGCACCCGGATTACCCGGCGCGGGAGGTCACTCGTCCTCGTCCTTCTTCTTCTCCTCTTCCTCCTCCTTGTCCTTGTCCTTCTCCTTCTCTTCCTCTTCCTTCCCCTCGTCCCCCGCGGCCGGGGCCGGTGCGGCGGGAGCCGGTGCCGGCGGGGGAGGAGCCAGGGCGTGGGTGACGGTCACCGCCGTGCCGGGGGCGAGCCGGCCCGAGGGGTCCACGGCGATCACCTGGCCGTCGGGGACGTCGGCGGTCTGCACCGGCCTCAGCTGCACGACCAGCCCTGACCCGGTCAGCTCGGCCTGCACGTCGGCGACGGGCCGGCCCACGTACGCGGCCGGGACGACGTCCACGCCCGCCGGAGGAGCCGGAGTCGACGTCGTCCCCGTCGCCGGCGCCGGGGAACCACTGGTCCCCAGCACGACGACCCCCGCGAGGGCGGCCAGCAGGAGCAGCGCGGCCAGCGGCGCCAGCCGCCACCGGGAGGAGCGGGGGCGGTCGCCCGGCCCGTCGTGCGCGCCCCCGGGCTGCACGCGGGTGCCGGCCGCGGCACCGGCCGCGGCGGGGAGGACACGGGTGCGGGAGCCCGCGGACGCCGGCGGGAGGGGCCGGCCGGCGGCGACGTCGTCCAGCGCGGCCAGCACCGCCGCGCCGTCGGGCAGCCGCGCGGCGGGGGCCTTGGCGAGCATCCGCTCGACCAGCCGGCGCAGGCCGGCCGGCACGTCGGGCGGCAGCGGCGGGGGGACCTCGCGGATGTGCCGCACCGCGACCTGGACGGAGTTCTCCCCGTCGAAGGCCCGCCGCCCGGCCAGGCACTCGTAGGCGACCAGGCCCAGGGCGTAGACGTCGCTGGCGGGGGTGGCCCGTTCGCCCTGCGCCTGCTCCGGGGACAGGTACTGGGCCGTGCCGATGACCTGCCCGGTCCGGGTGATCGGCGCAGCGGCCACCGAGGAGGCGATGCCGAAGTCGGTGATGGTCACGGTGCCGTCGGTGCGGACCAGCACGTTGGCCGGTTTCACGTCCCGGTGCACGACGCCGGCGGCGTGCGCCACGGCCAGCCCGGCCGCGATCTGCCGCACCACCCGCACCGTGCGCGCGGCGGCCAGCCGGCCCTCCCGCGCCAGCACGGCCGACAGGGACTCCCCGTCCACCAGCTCCATGACGAGGAACGCCAGCCGCTCGACGCCGCCCGTGCCGGGCGCCTCCCCGTAGTCGTGCAGCGTCGCGATGGCGGGGGCGGTCAGCCCTGCGGTCAGCCGGGCCTCCGCCCGGAACCGGGCCAGGAAGGCCGCATCGCCGGTGTACTCCGAGCGCAGCACCTTGACCGCGACCGGCCGGTCGAGGACGACGTCCCGGGCGCGCCACACCTGGCCCATGCCGCCGGTCGCGATCAGGGACTCCAACCGGTAGCGCTTCCCGAGGACGTGACCGGTCAGGTCCATCGTCGCCTCTCTGCTCGTGGGGCCGCGGTTCCCGCGTCGGTGCGGCGGTGTGCCCCGGGCGCGGCCCGGCAACCCCTGCGCCGGGGGAGAGCACCCGTGCGGGGGTGCGCGGGGACCCCGACCGCCCGGGTGTCGCGGCGGCTCCGACCCCGCTACTCAGTCGTCGTTGCCGTTCCCGTTGCCCCGGCCGCGACCCCGCCCCCGTTCGTCGCTGCCCTCGTCGTCGTCCCCGTTCCCCGCCTCGGCGGGGGGCGGCGCGGCCGGCGGCGGGGGAGGAGGCGGCGGCGGGGCGACGGCGTGGCTGACCGCGACGATCGTCCCCACCGGGAGCTCGCCGTTCGGCTGCAGCGACAGGACCTGCCCGGCGGGGACGTCGGCCCGCTCGACCGGGACCAGCTGGACCGTCAGGTCCAGACCGGTCAGCCAGGCCTGCACCTGGGCCACCTGCTGCCCGACGTGCTCGGCGGGGTCCACCCGGACGAAGGTGACCGTGGGCCGAGGCGCGATGGACGTCGCCGGAGCCGGGGTCGTCGGGGCGGCCGCCGACGTGGTGGGCGCAGGGACGTCGCGGCTGCCGAGCACCAGCCCGGTGACGACCAGCACGGTGGCCACCAGCCCGACCAGCACCGGAACGGCCAGCCGGCGCACCAGGCCGCGGTCGTCGGTCCCTTCCTCGTCGTCCTCGTCGTCCAGCCCGGGGAGGAGGAGGGCGGCCGGGGCCGGGGCCGCCAGCGGCGCGGTCCCCGGCTGCTGCGCGGGGACGGCGGGCAGCACGCGGGTCGCCGTCCGCTCGTCCTCGGGCTCCGCGGCACGGCCCGCGGCGGCCTCGCCGACGGCCGCCACCAGCGCGGCGCCGTCGGGGATCCGCGCGGCCGGGTCGGTGGCGAGGGCGCGCTCGACGAGCTGCCGCACCGGCGCGGGGACGTCGGCCGGCAGCGGCAGGGGCGTCTCCGAGAGCCGCTGCAGCGCGACCTCGACCGGGTTGGGCCCGTCGAAGGGGCGGCGGCCGGCGAGGCACTCGTAGGCGACCGTGCCCCAGGCGTAGACGTCCGCGGCCGGGGTGGCCTTCTGCCCCTGCACCAGCTCGGGCGCGAGGTACTGCGCGGTCCCGACGACGTGGCCGGTGCGGGTGACGGTGGCGTTCGCGGCCGACCAGGCGATGCCGAAGTCGGTGATCTTCACGGTGCCGTCGGGACCGATCAGCAGGTTGGCCGGCTTGACGTCCCGGTGCACGACGCCGGCGGCGTGCGCGGCGGCCAGCCCGGCGGCGACCTGGCCGAGGAGGTCGAGGGTCCGCGCCGGGGTCAGCCGCCCCTCGCGGGCCAGCACCGCCGACAGCGGCTCGCCGTCCACCAGCTCCATGACCAGGTAGACCAGCCGGTCGCCGTCCGGGGCGGACGGCTCGACCTCGCCGTAGTCGTGCAGGACGGCGATGTTCGGGTGGGCCAGCCCCGCGGACAGCCGCGCCTCGGTGCGGAAGCGGGTCAGGAAGACTGGATCGCCGGTGTACTCGGTCTTGAGGACCTTGGCCGCGACCTCACGGCCGAGCACCCGGTCCTGCGCGCGCCAGACCACGCCCATGCCCCCGGTCGCGATCGGCGACCGGAGTTCGTAGCGGTCCTGGAGGACGTCCCCTGCGGTCGGCATGTCACACCGGGTCGACCAGGCGCAGGGGCGGGTGCGGCGACAGGCGCTTCTCCAGCGTGACCCGGTGCCGCCCGTCCGGCTCGTGCCGGAAGTCCAGCCGGTCGACCAGCGCCTGCATCAGCAGCAGCCCGCGGCCGTCGTCCAGCGGCGAGCGCTCGTCGCCGTCGGGCAGCTCGGCGGGGTCGAAGCCCTCGCCGTTGTCCACCACGCTGATCCGGCAGAGCCGGTCGTCGATGGCCACCGCGACCTCGTAGAGGCCGTGCTCCCCGGCGTGCTGGACGACGTTGGCGCAGGCCTCGGTGAGGGCCAGCGCGATCTCGTCGACCACACCCCGCTCGACGCCGAAGTGCTCCAGGGCCTGGCGGCACAGCCCCCGGATGAACGGGACGCTGTCGGTGTCCACCGGGAGGTGGACGGTGAAGGCGATGTCCACGCCGACCGACCCCCTCCCGCCCGAAGGCATCTAGGCTGCTCAGGTTCCGTTGTCTCCGATGGGAGGACCGATCCGTGCAGTTCGACGTCGAACCGACGACGGTCCTCGGGCGACCGGCGCTGACAGTACGCGGAGAGCTGGACATCGCGACCGCCCCGCGCCTCGCGGAGGCCGTGGAATCACAGCTGTCCCAGCGGCCGCAGTCGCTGGTGGTGGACCTGACGGGCACCACCTTCCTCGACAGCTCCGGTGCCCGGCAGCTGGCGCGCACCGCCCGCCGCGCTGCTGAGGACGGCGTGTCGCTCCAGGTGGTCTGCCCCAGCAGCAACCGGCCGGTGCGGCTGGTGGTGGACCTGCTGGAGCTGCGGGCCCTCGTGCCGATCGTGGAGGCGCCCAGCCTGATGGACGGCGAGGTCGGTCCGTAGGGTCGGCCGGCGATGACGCCGACCGCCACGCCACCGCCCGATGACCGCCGCGGGAGCATCGCAGCGAGGAACGAGCGAGGAGCGGACCGCGGCGCGGAGTCGGGCCCGTGGACGGAGCCGGACACCCCCGGCGTCGATGCCGAGGCGCTGCGGCGCTGCGCCGACGAGCCGATCGCCGTCCCCGGCGCGATCCAGCCGCACGGCGCGCTGCTGGCGGTCACCGAACCCGACCTGGCCGTCGTCGTGGCCTCGGCCGGCGCCGGCGAGGTCCTCGGCGCCACCCCGGCGTCCCTCGCCGACGTGCTCGCCCCCGCCGATCTCCAGCGGCTGCGCGCCGGCCTGGCCGGGGACCTCGCCGAGCTGAACCCGCTGCGGGTCCGCGTCGGCGGCGTCGAGGTCGACCTCGTCGTCCACCGTGCGGACGGTCTGCTGGTCACCGAGTGGGAGCCCCTCGCCGGCGCGGAGCAGGCCGGCGCGGCCTGGCACCGGCGGCTGCCGCTGGTGCTGCAGCGGCTGTCGGCCGCCGGCACCCTGGAGGAGCTGACCGCGGCGCTGGCCCGCGAGGTCCGCGGGCTCACCGGCTTCGACCGGGTGATGGTCTACCGCTTCGACCCGGAGTGGAACGGCGAGGTGATCGCCGAGGACCGGCGCGCGGACCTCGAGCCGTTCCTCGGCCTGCGCTACCCGGCCAGCGACATCCCCGCCCAGGCCCGCGCGCTCTACGCCACCAACTGGCTGCGGCTGATCCCCGACGCGGCCTACCGGCGGGTGCCGCTGGAGCCGGCCGTCACCCCCGGGACCGGCCGGCCGCTGGACCTCTCCGGCGCGGTGCTGCGCAGCGTCTCGCCGGTGCACCTGGAGTACCTGGCCAACATGGGCGTGGTCGCCTCGATGTCGGTGTCGCTCATCGACCGCGGCAGGCTGTGGGGCCTCGTCTCCTGCCACTCCTACCGCGGCCCCCACCGGCCCTCCTACGCCGACCGGGTGGCCGCGGAGTTCCTCGGCCGCACCGCCTCCCTGCTGCTGCAGAGCACGGTCGAGGCCGGTGAGCAGGGCCGCGTGGTGGCGGTGGCCCAGCGGCAGGCCGAGCTGGTGGCCGCCCTCGGCCGCAGCCCGCGGACGCCGGCGCAGGCGCTCACCGAGGGCACGCCGACCGTGCTGGACCTGCTGCCCGCTGCCGGCGCCGCGGTCCGGCTCGACGGCCGGCTGCACCTGGTGGGCCACACCCCGCCGGCCGACCGGGTGCCCGCTCTGGTCGCCGCGCTGCTCGCCTCGGGGCGCGCCTCGACCGACGCGCTCGGTTCCCTCGTGCCCGGGGCCGCGGACGTCGCCGACACCGCCAGCGGACTGCTCGCCGTCGAGGTCGGCGCCGGGCGCGGGGACTTCCTCGCCTGGTTCCGGCCGGAGACCCCGCGCGAGGTCACCTGGGGCGGCAACCCGTACACGCCGAAGACGGTGGAGACCGAGGCCGGCCCGCGGCTCTCCCCACGCCGTTCGTTCGCCGCGTGGCGGGAGACGGTCCGCGGGACGGCGACGCCGTGGCGCGAGCACGAGGTCGCCGCCGCCCGGGCGCTGGCCGCGCACCTGACCGAGTCGGCCCTGCAGCGCGCCGAGGAGGACAACCGGCTGGCCGCGGCGCTGCAGCGGACCCTGCTGCTCGAAGCCCTGCCGGAGGTGCCCGGCGTCGCGCTGGCCGCCCGCTACCGGCCCAGCGCGGCGGACGTCGTCGGCGGCGACTGGTACGACCTGGTGCCGCTGCCCAGCGGCCGCCTGGCGATCGTGCTCGGGGACGTCGCCGGGCACGGCCTCGCCGCCGCGTCGGTGACCGCGCAGCTGCGGCACGCCCTGCGCGCCCACCTGCTGCGCGACCGCGGCCCGGCCGCCGCGCTGCAGGGACTCGGCGAGGTGATCGCCGCGCTGCTGCCCGGCGAGCTGGCCACCGCGGTCGTCGCCGAGCTGGACCCGGGGACCGGGGACGTCGCCGTCGCCAGCGCCGGCCACCTGCCGGTGCTGCACGCCACCGCCGACGGGGTGCGGCTGCTGAGCGAGGGCCGCGGCCCGGCGCTCGGCCTGCTGGACGAGGTCGACTACGCCGAGACCCGGTTCCGGCTGGCCGGCCCCGACCGGCTGCTGCTCTACAGCGACGGGCTGGTGGAGCGCCGCGACGTCCCGCTGCCGGACCGGCTCGACGCGCTGTGTGCCGCCGTCACCGCCGGCGGGGAGCCCGACGCGCTGCTGGACGCCGTGCTCGCCGCCCTCGACCCCGCGGACACCGACGACGTCACCCTCGTCGGCCTCGGCCGGACCTGAGCCGCCGGACCTCTCCCCGCCGCCCTCGCCGTACGGGGAGCCGCCCGGACCGACGTCCCCTCTCCGGAACCTCAGGCGCTGCTCCGCATGGGAAGCAGGGGCGGAGGATCCGGGAGGACAGGGGCGGCGGCAGCGGCCGCCCCTGCCCGCGTCACCGCGTGCGGCCGTCGCCGTCCGGGCGGCCCGGGACCGGCGGCTGGCGGCGCACACCGGCGTCGAAGCGCTGGGTCCGGTCGCCGGGGTCGTCCTCGGCGGCGGCCGCGTGCCGCCCGGCGGTCGGGAGGGCGAACTCGGCGGTCTCGTCGAGCAGGTGCTTGGCCACGATGAGGGGTCCTTCCGTGCGTGGTCCCTCCGAGGCTAGGAGCCGGGCCCGCTACACCGGGGACGCGCGGAGGCGGCTGTGCCGGGTGGGACTGCCGGGGAAGCGGGGGTCCTTCACCCGCCGCGACGGCGGCGGCGGGACGAGCTGTCGTCGGCGCCGCGGCTGCGGGCGAAGGACTCGGCGAGGTCCCGCGGCCAGCCGTCGTCGACCAGCAGCAGCTCCAGCCGCCGGCCCAGCACCCGGTCCACCTCGGCGGCCGGCAGCTCCGAGCCGAACACCACCTCGCGCAGCGCCCACCCGTGGCCGGCGCCCGTCCCCGTCGCCACCGCCGCGGCCAGCCGCTCGACGCCGTCGGCGTCCATGCGCAGCGCCGCCCACCGCAGCGCCGGCGGCAGCGCCGACGCCGGGACGGCGTCGCCCAGCCGGGCCAGCCAGCCGGGGTCGGCGACCAGCAGGTGCCCGAGCAGCGCGCCGTGCTCCGCCGTCCACCCGGGAGCCGACCGCCACTGCGCGACCAGCGCGTCGCCGACGACCTCGCGGCGGGTCGCCAGCAGCGCCAGCTCCCACGTCTGGCCGGTGAGCCCGAGCAGCGGCAGGTCGACGCCGAGGGCCAGCGCCTGCTCGACCAGCAGGCCGGCCGCCCGGTCGAGGCTGGCCACCCGGCGTCCGCGGCGCACCTCCTCGGCCAGCGCCGCGCACAGGTCGCCCTGGCCGATCCCGGCCACCTCGACGGCGAGCTCGGCCGGGCCCTCGGCGCCGTCGAACACCTCGTCCAGCAGCGCCGCCAGCACCCGTCCGCGCACCACCTCGGCGACCGCCGGCCACCGGTCCACCGCCGCCCGCAGCGCCGCCTCGACCGCCGGGCTGCCCGCGGCGACGTCCAGGGCGGCGGCCGCGTTGCCCCCGCGGGCCAGCCAGCCCGGTGCGGCCGAGGACTCCAGCACGCTGGCCACCTGGTCGGCCGACAGCCCGGCGGCGTCCTGCTCGGCCCAGGCATCGGCGAACAGCCACGCGTCCAGCCGGCGCAGGTCGGCCAGGTCGTCGGGCGCGAGCTCGGCCTTGCTGGCCGCCTCCAGCAGCGTGCGGGCCCGCTCGGTGTCGTGCGGCCCGGCCGCCGGGGGTGCGGGCGCGTCGCTGAGCTGCACGGTGACCGGCGCGGTGTCCCCGATGTCCTCCCGGGTGCCGGCGTGCAGCGAGACGCCGGCGGTCAGCGCCCGCGGCAGGACGGCGAAGAGCACCTCGGCGACCTCGCGACCGGACGCCGTCCGCACCGGCAGCGCGCAGCGGCCCGTGCCCGCGGCGAGGA
Source organism: Geodermatophilus sp. SYSU D01176 (assembly GCF_054050015.1). Lineage (NCBI taxonomy): Bacteria > Bacillati > Actinomycetota > Actinomycetes > Geodermatophilales > Geodermatophilaceae > Geodermatophilus > Geodermatophilus sp. SYSU D01176. Next base: position 12,841 of record NZ_JBJGYN010000072.1, read on the forward strand.
CGGCCAGCAGCCCGGCCAGCGGCGAGGTGAGCGCGTCCACCTCGTCCGGGGTCAGCGCCGGAGCCGCCCGGCCGGCGATCGCGATCCGCAGCGGCGGCAGGTCGGCGGAGGGGGCGGCGTCCTCGGGCAGGGCGTCGAGGAACCGCCCGGACCGCCGCAGCGCCAGCAGCTCGCGGGGGCCGAGCCGGCCGCTGCCGTCCCACAGCAGGTGCACCAGGTAGTTGCCGGGACGGCCGAAGCCGTCGGCGCGGGCGGCGACCGCGCGGTAGAGCACCCGGCCCGCGCCGCGGGAGAGCACGCCGTAGGCCTCGCCGTCCGCGGGCCGGAAGCCGACCAGCGCACCGAGCGCCTTGCGGGTGCGGCCGACCGCGGCCGGCCAGTCCCCCGAGTGCGCGTAGACGCCGAAGCCCGGCCCCTCCAGCGTGCGGCTGGCCGAGGTGTAGAGCGCCTGCGGGCAGGCCCGGCCGCTCACCGCGACCACTCACGGCGCAGCCCCGCGCCGTACTCCTCGGGGTCGAGCCCCTCCCCGGGCAGGAAGCCGGAGCGGGCCAGCAGCACCAGCAGCGGCTCGAGGACGCCGACCGGGGCGATCCGCGGGTAGCCGCCGTCCCGGGCGTCGGCGCCGGTGGCCGAGACCGCGTGCACGGTCGGCCGGGGCAGCCGGTGCAGCACCGCCGTCAGCAGGTTCGACCCGCCGCTGACCTCGAGGAAGTCGACCAGCCGGGAGCTGTTCGCGCGCACGTCGGCGAACCAGTGCGCCAGCGGCATCGCGCGCAGGTCGGGGTCGCGCAGCGTCCCGGCCGGGAAGTCCGGCACGCCGCGCAGCTTGTCGGCCTTGCTCAGCACGACGGCGGTCGCGACGTCGTCCAGGTGCGCGTCGGGCGGCAGGTTGCGGGCGGCGCGCAGCACGTTGGCCAGGTTGACCACCATCTGGGTGTGCCGGGCCAGGCCCATGGCGTCCTCGCCCGGGTCGGCCAGCGAGCGCAGTCGGGGGAAGACGCCGGGGGAGAGGACGACGAGCAGCGAGTCGGCCGCGTAGAGGAACTTGCCGTACTGGCCCATGTCCTCGCTGCGGTAGAGCTGCTCGCCGGAGGCGTCGAAGAAGACCAGGTTGACCGCGCGCTCGACCCCGTTCCGGCCGGTGCCGCGCAACACCAGCACGAACGGCTCGGGGGAGCTGCCCTGGCCGAGCAGCGGCAGGGTCAGCGGGAGCTGCTGGCGCTGCACCAGCAGCCGGTAGCGGAGGTCGTCGAAGCGGGCGGCGCTGTCCTCCTCCATCTCCACCGAGATGCCGAGCGGGGCCAGCGCGCCCTCGTGCAGCAGGTCGACGAGCACCGTCAGGTAGGTGCTCTTCGACGCGCCGGTCAGCCCGACCAGGCCCACGACGACGGTCGGCCGGTCGAGGAACTCCGGCGGCAGCCGGTGCCCGCGCGGGCAGGTCGGCACCACGTTGGCCGCGGCCGCGCCCGCGGCCTCCCGCACCGTCGGCACCGGCAGCGGGTCGGTACGCAGCGGGTCCAGCAGCCGCTGCCAGCGGGTGCGGCGCTCCACCGGCGGGCGGACGGGCGCGCCGGTGGCGTCGCGCCACACGGGCGCGGTCAGCGGCTCCAGGCAGCGGGGGCAGACGCGGCGGCGCATCGTCAGCGGACGAACAGCGCGAAGAAGACGACGGTGGACACGGCGAGCACCACCAGCAGCAGCCGCTGGCGCTCGCGGAACCGCTGGCGGCGCGCGTCCAGCCGCTGCTGGGCCAGCGCGCGCTCGTACATCCCGGACACGGTGCTCCTCCTCGGGGATCGGGGCTCGGCGGACGACGGCTCAGAGGACGACGTGGTACAGGACCGCGAGCAGCAGCCCGGCGAGGACGCCGAGCAGCACCATCACCCCGGCGGCCGCGGCGAAGCCGGTCCAGGTGTCGGCGACCGCGCGCTCCAGCCGGGCAAGCTCGTAGCGCGCCGCCTCGGCCACCGCCCCCGGGGACCGCAGGTCGCGGATCGTCGTCCGCGGGTCGGGGATCTGCGAGGTCTCGCCGAGCCAGCGGGTGCGCTGCTCCACCTGGCGGGCCAGCTGGGCGATGGTCGGGCGGCGCTCGGGGTTGAAGCGCAGCGCCTTCTCCACGCTGTCGAGCAGGTTGGGCGGCACCCGGGTCAGGTCGAGCCGGCCCGCCCGCAGCGCCAGGTAGTAGTCCGAGTCGGGCATCGTGTCGTCGGGGTCGACCGGGTGCACCGCGCCGGCGGCGAAGGCGATGACCATGCCCCAGCTGTAGACGTCGCTGGCCTCGGTGAGCACCGTCCCGGCCAGCTGCTCGGGGCTGGCGAACAGCTTGGTGCCCAGCGCCGCCATCCCGGAGGTCGCCGTGCCCGACGGCGGCTCGGGGCCGATGTAGCGGCTGATCCCGAAGTCGACGAGCCAGACCTCGTCGCCGGCGATGATGATGTTGCCCGGCTTCACGTCCCGGTGGACGACGCCCGCGGCGTGCACGTCGCGCAGCGCGCGCAGCAGCCCGATCGCGATCCGGCGCAGCTCCTCGGCGTTGAGCCCGCCCGAGCGGTGCGCCATGAACTCGTCCAGCGGCGTCCCGGAGACGTACTGCTGCACGTAGTAGGGCGCCTCCGCCTCGAGGTCCTGGTCGACGATCGCGGCGACCCGGGAGCTCTTCACCCGGGCGGCGTTCTCGACCTCGCGCGCCAGCCGCCTGCGGGCCAGCTCCGGCGCCCCCTCGGGCAGCCGCTTGATGACGACCAGCGCGCCGTCCGGCCCGGCCGAGCCCACGAAGACGTCGGCGCCCTGGCCGCCGCGCGGCAGCCGGCACAGCAGCTCGTAGGGCCCGATGCGGTCCGGGTCGCCGGGTTCGAGCAGGCCGATCTGGCGGGTCCCGGCCAGGTCGGCGACCGCTCCGGCGGAGTTCAGCGCCTCGTCCACGGTCGTGCGGCCTCCCTGTCGGCGGCAGGTGGACCCCGACGGTAGAGGACCCGGCTGTGAGCCGACTGTGCGTCGCGCGCGGCCGTACGGGCCCGGGGCGGCCTGTCCCCGGTCCCCGGGTTCCGGCAGCCCGGGAGGAGGAGCTGCCGGCCGTGGGGGGGCGGCGTCCACACCCGGCCGGCCCGTCCACACCTGCCGGGCGGTGCGGCCCACGCTCTCCCGAGCGACGACATCCTCGGGACGTGCCGTCGTTCGACCTCTCCGGCGCGCTGCGCCGCATCCGGCGACTGGCCGACCTGTCCCAGCGGCAGCTCACCGCTGCCTGCGGGTTGTCCCAGTCGGCCGTGGCGCAGGCCGAGAGCGGGCGGCGCGAGCTGCCCGTCGGCGCCCTGGTCCGAGCCGCCGAGCAGGCCGGCCTGCGGCTCGCGCTGCTCGACGCGGCCGGCCACGAGGTCGCCGGGATGTCCCCGGACGCGGTCCGGGACCTCTACGGCCGCCGTTTCCCGGCGCACCTCGACCCGCACTTCGCCGACGAGCGCGAGGGGCGCTACGAGCACCGCTACGACCGTCGGCGACCCTGGTTCACCGTGGACGTGGACCGGGCCGCCCGTGACGCCCTCCCCGGCCGCCTCGGCACACCCGTCGACCACCACCCCGTGCGACCCGGGGACTCCCCCGAGGAGCGGCGGGCCCGGCGCCAGGAGGCGGCCCGGCGGCGCCGGGAGGAGGCGCGGCGCCTCCGGCTCGCCGGGGCGGAGCCCGGCGCCGCCGATGACTTCACCTGTCGCTGTCCACCGGCCTGCGACGAGCTGGACGACGGCAACGGGCGGCCGCTGCACGCCCCGGCGTGCCCTTGTGGGTGCGACCTGGGCTGATGAGGCCGAGGGGGATCAGCCGGCGGCGCGAACCCCCGACTCCGAGCGCACCAGCCGGCCGGCGTCCACCGCCCGGGCCAGGGCGGCCCCCAGCAGCGGAGCCAGGGACGGCGTCCGGCGGCGGTAGCCGAAGACCTCGGCGGTGCGCGCGAACAGCTCGTCCTCGGCCAACCCGGACGCGGCCCGGCACAGCGCCGCCATGGCGTTGCCGACCTCCTCCGGCGCGATGTGCTCCAGCGGCCGGTCGGCGCTGGCCGCCTGCCGGCGGAAGCCGGTCCACCCGGCGCGGTCCAGCGACTCGGGCCACACGAAGTCGCCGTCGACCGCGCCGTCGGGCAGCAGCCCCAGCAGCGCGTCCCGGCGGCCCTCGCTGACCCGGGTCAGCCCGAAGGCGCCGGCCGCGATCCGCACCAGCCGGTCGCGGTGCACCGGGCCCTCGGCCTTGAGCCCGGCGGTGAGCACCCGCCGGACGGTCCGGGCGGCCCGCGGGTCGTCCAGCGAGTCCAGCGCCTTGCGCTCCAGGCCGCCCCTCGGCGTCCACGGTGCGAACGGGGTCTCGCCGTCCAGCTGGGGAGCGGCGGGCTTGCGCGGCGCGCGCCGGGGCGGCCGCGCGGGGGCCGTGACCACGTCGGCGCTCCCCGCGGGGCTAGCCCCCACCCGCTCGGGGCCGGTCTCGACGCCCGCAGGCCGCGCGGGGGGCTGCGGCACGCTCGTGGGCTCCTCGCACGCCTGCGGCTCAGCG
>NZ_JBJGYN010000073.1:0-17248 GCF_054050015.1 Geodermatophilus sp. SYSU D01176
GCGGCTCGTGCCCAGACGTAGCCGGTGAGGAAGTTCAGCCCCAGGCCGGACAGCCGCTCGTTGACCTGCCGGCCCCAGAAGCTGATCGTCGCGATCGGCTCCGCGGCGTCCCGCAGCCTGCGGGCAGAGCGGGACGTCACCGCGGCTCTCGTCCGGTGCACCACGCGACTGTGGGCCAGCGCCCGAGGTCTCTGCTCGGGAGACCGGACGGGGCAGCCATGTCCCTGGTGGTGGGGGTGGCTGCTCCTCCGCCTTCCGCCGTCAGCGTTGTCGCACGACATGGGACAACGCGGCGGCCGCTGTCCGGCGGGGCCCGCTCACGAGGGGCCGAGGCGGTCCATCTTCACGTAGGCGTCGCCGAGATGGTCCAGATGCCGGCGCATCGCCGCCATCGCCGCCATGGAATCACCCTCCTCGACCACTCGGAGAAGGGCTCGGTGGTCGGTGTCGACGCACTGCCAGAACCCGGACGGGGCCCGCTCTCGCCCGAAACGGCTCGACAGCACACGGAACACCGGAGCGGTGATCACCTCGAGCAGCGGATTGGCCGCGGCCCGCAGCAGCACGAGGTGGAATTCCTGGTTACGTGCATAGGTCTCCGGCCCCGCTGCCTCACTCGGGTCGAAGATGGCCTCGCGGAGCCCGTCCAGGTGCGCCTGGGAACGGCGATGTGCGGCGATGCCGGCAGCCGGGACCTCCAGCATCTGCCGTACTTCCATCAACTGGTCCACGGAGACCGTCTCGACGGCGGCCATGAGGCCCACGCCGGTCTCGAGGTGTGCGCTGATGTCACTGATGGTGGGGACGGCGATGAAGCTGCCGCCGGTCACGCCACGAGTCGTCGTGATGAGATTCTGACTGGCCAGCACCTTCAACGCCTCGCGGACGGTGCTCCGGCCCACGCCGAACTCCGCGCTCAGCTCCGGTTCGCTGGGCAGTCGGTCCCCGGGCAGCAGTTCGCCGGAGAGGATCCGACCGCGGATCCGTGCGGCCACGGTGGCGTAGGCCGGTACGGCGGCAGCGCGGTCGGCACGCTTGGACGCCTCTCGCGGGACCGCTCCGGTCCCCTCGGTCTCGGTCGCGACGGCGTCGTGACCGAGGGTGGGCGCGGCGAGTTCGTCGCCGGAGGACGTCACCATGTCCGTCATCCTCCCCACCCCGGCCCGCGGGGGAGGCCCTCGACACTCCACGGCGGCCACCGCCGGTGCCAGCCAGTCCGGTCCTGGTACGCCCGACCGAGAGCGAACAGCACCTCCTCCCGACCGGTCGCCGCGGTCAGCTGGGCACCGACGGGCATGCCGGAGCGGGGATGGGAGCCGGCGGGCAGGGCCAGGGTGGGACCGGCATGCAGCGACCAGGGGTAGGTGAACTGGCCCAGCCGCCGGGACACGCCGATCACGTCTCCCCCCTGGAGCAGGGGGACGTCGACCGGCAGGGTCGGGGTGAGGACGGCGTCGACGTCGGTGAAGACCTCGTCGAGCGTGGCTCGGAAGTCGGCTTGAGCGCGCAGCGCGGCGTCGCGGTCGGCAGGGGTGAGTGACAGGCCGAGGCGGATCCGCGCCAAGGTGTCCGGGTGGAACCGGCCCGGCTCGGCCTGGACGCGCGCGCGGTGGATCTCGGCGAGCTCGGAGTAGACCAGCGTGTAGACGACGTCCTGGGCGGTCTCCACTCCCGGCAGCCGGACGTCGACCAGTTCGGTGCCCAGCGTGGCAAGATCACGGGCAGCTGCCGTCAGGACCTCGGCGACTCCTGGGTCGACGTCCTCGGTGAAGAAGTGCCGGGGCACGCCCACGCGTCCGGTGACCGCTCGGGGGGTCGGGCACTGCGGGTCGGCCAGGACCGTGAACAGCCGCTCCACCTCCGCCACGCTCCGCGCCACGGGGCCCACGGTGTCGGTGACGCTGCTGACCGGGAAGACGCCGGCCGTGCTGATCCGGCCCGCCGACGGCCGCAGGCCGGTCACGCCGCACATGGCCGCCGGCAGGCGCACCGATCCACCGGTGTCGGTGCCCAGTGCCGCGTCCACCAGCCCGGCGGCCACGGCCGCGCCGGACCCGCCGCTGGAGCCTCCGGGAGCCCGGTCCGGGTCCCACGGGTTGCGGCAGCCGCCGAAGGCGGAGTTCTGGCTGGTGACCCCGACGGCGAACTCCGCCATGTTGAGCTTGGCCGTGATGCGGGCCCCGGCGGCGCGCAGCCGCGTCACCACCTCGGCGTCCTGGCTCGGGATGCGGTGGCGGAAGAAGTCCGAGCCGCAGGTGGTGCGCACCCCGGCCGTGTCGATGTTGTCCTTGAGCCCGATCCGCAGCCCGGCCAGCGGACCGGGCTGCGCCGGGGCCGTCGGCTCGTCGATCCAGGTGATGACCGCGTTCAGCGTCTGGTCCAGCGCACGTGCGGACGCGACGTCCGGGGCGAGCTCCGCACCCGGACGCCACGTCCGCCGGTCACCGGTCAGGCGGCGTCCCGCGCCGACCGGAGCTCCCGGGTCGCCGTCTGGTCCACCGTCCACGTCCCGGTGTCCACCACCACCCCGTAGTCCCGCCGGGCGTCCTCGGCGGTGAGGTACTCGTCCAGCACGTCCTCGAGGACCGCCCGGGGGTCCCGGGCGAAGGGGTCCCCGAAGCCGCCCCCGGAGGGCAGCCGGATCTCGAGGACGTCGCCGGCCCGGCAGACCTCCTGCGTGACCTTGGAGAAGAGCACCTCCTCGCGGTCGGTCCCGGGGTTGCGGATGAAGGCCCCGGCCAGCCCGTCGTGGCCGCCCAGCGCGCCGGCCGGCGGGTCGGACCGGTTGTCGGCCTCCGAGCCGATGAACGTGTCCACCTCCATCAGCCAGGTGCGCCGGCTGCCGATGCCGCCGCGCCACTGACCGGGAGCCGGCGGCTCGCCGCGGAGCTCGTAGCCCAGGGCCCGCATCGCGTGGTTGAGCTCGAGCTCCTCGATCGGGTTGTTCCGGGTGTTGGCCATCAGCGAGTCGACACAGTCCAAGCCGTCCTTGCCGTGCCGGCCGCCGTAGGAGCCCTCGTTGATCTCGATGTAGACCCAGTAGGACTCGCCGTCGGCGGCCAGGCCGGAGTAGGCGATGGCGCACAGCGCGGCGGAGGAACCGGCGATCGCCCGGTCGGGCAACACCGGCGCCAGGGCCAGGTTGATCGAGTCGAAGACCCGGTTGATCTGCGAGAAGCGGGCGAAGCAGGACGCCGGGAAGTTGGGGTTGAAGATGCTCCCCTCCGGCGCGTAGGCCTTGACCGGCCGGAAGCAGCCGTCGTTCTGGGGCACGAACTCCTCGGTGAGGTGCTCGTCGAGCAGGATGGTGCGGATCGCCGCGACCGCCGTGGGCAGCACCGATCCCTCGAACGGCACGTTGAAGGCCGTCGGCACCTGGTCGTTGGAGCCGGTGAGGTCGACCAGCACGTCGTCCCCGTCGACCTGCACGCGGACGGCGACCTTCAGCGGCACGCCGCGGTTCTTGCCGTCGTCGTCCAGGTAGCCGACCGGCGCCTCGTAGGAACCGTCGGGGATCTCCCGGATCCGGCGGCGCAGCATGTCCTCCGAGTAGTCCATCCACCGCTCGGCGGCGCTCATCACGGTGTCGAGGCCGTACTTCTCCAGGAGCTCGGTGAAGCGGCGCTCGCCCAGCCGCGCGCAGGCGATGAGTGCCTCGAGGTCGCCACGGTTCTGCTCCGGCGTCCGGACGTTGTCGAGGATGTGCTGGATCAGCATCTCGTTGCGGACGCCGGCGTCGTAGATCTTCATCGAGTCCATGAGCTTGCCCTCGGCCCAGACGTCGACGACGTCCATGCACAGGCCCGGGAAGTTGCCCCCGATGTCGGACACGTGGCCGGTGCACCCGGCGAAACCGATGTGCTGTCCCCCCCAGAAGATCGGGATCATGACCCCGTAGTCCGGGGAGTGCGCGGCTCCGTGGTACGGGTGGTTGTGCAGGATGACGTCGCCGGGTCGGTAGGTACCGGCGAGTCGCCGGTTGATGCCCCGGATGTAGGCCGGGATGGACCCGCAGTGCATCGGCGTGGAGTCCGACTCGCACAGTTCGCGGCCGCTGACGTCGAAGATGCCGGCACCGAGGTCCTCGGACTCCCGGATGAGGCTGGAGTAGGCCATCCGGTAGAGGACCTGGGCCATCTCCTTGGCCATCGAGTTGAGGGCTCCGCCGATCACCCGCAGGGTGATCGGGTCGACCTCCACGTCGTTCCAGGTGCGGACGGCCTCGCCGGCCAGGGAGACGCCCGTCGGGGGCAGGAGCGCGGTCATGCGTTCTTCCTCTCCAGGATCAGGTGGCCGACGGCGTCGACGGTGGCCTGCTGGTTGATGCCGATGACGGTCGTGGAGTCGAACTGCTCGACGATGGCGGGTCCGCTGATCCGGTTCCCGGCCTTGAGCCGGGACCGTTCGTAGACCGGGGTCTCGACCCACTCGGGCTCGCTGACCTCGTCGCGCCAGAACAGCGCCCGGGTCGTCGTCTTGAGCGCGTCGCCGGCGTCCTCGCTGCCCGCATCGATCTGCTCGATCAGCACGTGGGGGATGGCGCCGACACCCGTGACGCGGATGTTGACGAGGTGTACGGGCTTGTCCTCGAAGCGCTGGGAGTAGGTGCGTCCGTGGACGTCGTGGAAGGCGGCGGCGGTGGCGGTCACCCAGTCCTCGTCGATCTCGCCGTCCGGTGCGGGCACGCGCAGCTCGTAGCCCTGGCCCATGTAGCGGCAGTCGACGGACCGCTCGAGGCTGATGTCCTCGTCGGCCACGCCGTCGGCGCGCAGCTGGGCCCGCGCCTCCTCCTCGAGCCGCTTCATCTGCTCGGCGATGAGCGCGGTGTCGGGCGCGGCCGAGGAGGTCCACACCGTCGTGGGGATCTCGTACCGGATGTCCGTGGTCAGCAGCCCCATGGCCGATGCGATGCCGGGGTGGCGCGGGACGATGACCCGCGGGATGCCGAGCTGCTCGGCGATGTGCCAGGCGAACAGCGGGCCGGCGCCGCCCTCGGCGACCAGGGAGAACTCGCGCGGGTCGTAGCCCTTGCGCACCGAGTGCAGGCTGATGGCCTCCGTCATGGAGTGGGCGAGGATCTTGAAGATCCCCATCGCCGCCCGGTCGAGGCCGGTACCCAGCGGCTCGGCGATGTGCTTCTGGACCGCTTCGCGGGCCAGTTCCGGCCGGATCACCATGCTGCCGGACAGGAAGCTGTCCTCGCGCAGCCAGCCCATGAGCACCATCGCGTCGGTGGACGTCGGCTCGGTGCCGCCACGGTCGTAGCAGGCCGGGCCGGGGACGGCACCGGCGCTCCGGGGGCCGACGCGGAACATGCCGCCCGCGTCGATGGCGGCGATGGAGCCACCGCCGGCGCCGATCGTGTCGACCTCGGCCATCGGCACCATGGCGTGGTAGTCCCCGATGCGGGTGTCCAGCAGGTGCTTCATCCGCAGCCGGCCGTCCGGGGCGACGCCGACGTCGGCGGAGGTGCCGCCCACGTCGAGGGTGATCACGCTGGGGTGGCCGGAGGCGCGGCCGATGGCGCAGCCGCCCAGCAGTCCTGCGATGACGCCGCTGGTCAGCAGCGAGACCGGGGTCTCGCCAGCGCTGCGAGCCGTGACCAGGCCGCCGGCGGAGGTCATGAGGTGGACCTCACCCCCGATCCCCGCCGCCCGCGCGGACTCGGCCAGGTGGGTGACGTAGCTGGAGACCTGCGGTCCGATGAAGGCGTTGAGCGCGGTGGTCGAGAACCGCTCGTACTCGCGGTACTGGGGAGCCACCCGGCTGGACAGGGAGACGAACACGCCGGGGTACTCCTCGGCGATGATCTCGCGGACCCGCTCCTCGTGGGTGGGGTTGCGGTAGGCGTGGAGGAAGCAGACCGCGATGGCCTGGACCCCACGGTCGCGGAGCAGGCGGACCTGCTCGCGGACCCCGTCCTCGTCGAGCGGGGTGATGACCGTGCCGCCGGCGTCGATGCGTTCGACGACGGTGCGCCGGTTGCGCCGGGGCACCAGCTGCCACTTCTGCCAGGGGAGGTCCTGGTGGTTGGAGTAGTTGAGCGGGCGCTTCTTGCGGGCGATGTGCAGCAGGTCCCGGAACCCGTCGGTCGTGATCATGCCGACGTCGCACCCGTTGTGCTCGAGCACGATGTTGGTGGCCACGGTCGTCCCGTGGAAGAACATGGCGATGTCGCTGACGGCGATGCCGGCCCGTCGGGCGAGCGCCTCGATGCCCTCCATGGTGCCCACCGACGGGTCGGCGGGGGTTGACGGTGTCTTGTGGACGACGGTCCGACCGTCGTCGTCCCAGAGGATCAGGTCGGTGAACGTCCCACCGACGTCGACTCCGATGCGCTTCATCCGCGGGGTTCCGTTCTCTGCGGCCCGGGCGAGGGCGTGGCGATCGCCGGGGACGAGAGCTCCCGGCTCGGTCTGGATGGCCACCGGCCCGGGGCCAGTGACGGCGCTCATAGTGGGGGAGCCCTCGGCTGGAGCGCAATACCTCGGAGGTTTTTCTCGAGCCTGGCCCCCGCTGACCGTGAGCGTGCCGCTTGGTGCGTGTCAGAGGGTGAAGGGCGCGGCGCAGGAGCCGGGCCGGCCGCTGTCTTGACGAGCAAAACATCCGATGTTTACGGTCAGTCGCGACCAAGGAGGTCCCGTGACCACTCATGCAGCGACATGCGGCCGCTTCTTCGAGGACTTCGTCGTGGGGGACGTCTACCAGCACCCGCTCGGCCGGACGATCACCGAGGCCGACAACACGTGGCTGACCCTGCTGTCGATGAACACGAACCAGAACCACTTCAACGCCCACCTGGCCGGGCAGAACCCGATCACCGAGGGCCGGGTGATCGTGAACTCCGGTCTGACGATCGCGGTGGTCCTGGGCATCTCGGTGCTGGACATGAGCCAGAACGCGATCGCCAACCTGGAGATGACCGACGTCCGGCTGAGCCACCCGCTCTACGCCGGGGACACGCTCTACGCCGAGAGCCTCTGCACCGGCTTGCGGCCGTCGTCCTCCCGGCCCTACGCGGGGATCGTCTCCATGCTCACCCGGGGCCTCAACCAGCACGGCGACGAGATCATCTCCTACCGGCGGTCGGTCATGGTGGCCACGCGCGCCAGCGGCATCGGCCAGGGCTACTTCCCCGAGGCCAAGCAAGGGCCGCTGCAGGTCCCGGCGGGGACGGGGACCGGGTCGTGAAGCCACTGGCGGACGTCCGCATCCTCGCCCTCGAGCAGTACGGCGCCGGCCCGTTCGGCAGCGTGCACCTCGCCGACCTGGGCGCCGAGGTCATCAAGATCGAGGACCCGCGGGTCGGGGGTGACGTCGGCCGCTACGTCCCGCCGTACGCCCAGGGTGAGGACTCGCTGTTCTTCGAGACGTTCAACCGCAACAAGCGCAGCCTGTCGCTCGACCTGTCGACCGCGGCCGGTCGGGCCGTCTTCGAGGACCTCGTGCGGGTCTCCGACGCCGTGTACTCCAACCTGCGCGGCGACGTCCCGGAGAAGATGCGCATCCGCTACGACGACCTGCGCCACCTGAACCCGGCGATCGTCTGCTGCAGCCTCACGGGGTTCGGGATGACCGGCCCGCGCGCTGCCGAACCGGGTTACGACTACATCCTCCAGGGCCTGGCCGGGTGGATGAGCCTCACCGGGGACCCCGACGGGCCGCCGACGAAGTCGGGCCTGTCCCTGGTGGACTTCTCGGGCGGCTTCGTCGCGGCGATCAGCCTGCTCGCCGGTCTCCACGCGGCGCGGCGTGACGGCGTCGGCGGGGACTGCGACGTCTCCCTCTACGACACCGCCGTCTCGCTGCTGACCTATCCGGCGACCTGGCACCTCAACGCCGGCTTCCAGCCGACGCGCACGCGGAACTCCGCGCACCCCTCCCTGGTGCCCTTCCAGGTGTTCCAGGCCTCCGACGGCTGGCTGGTCGTGGGGTGCGCGAAGGAGAAGTTCTGGCAGCGGCTGGCGACCGCCGTCGGGCGCTCCGACCTGCTTGAGGACCCGCGGTACCGCACGTTCGCCGACCGCGCGGAGCACCGGGAGACCCTGCTCGCCGAGCTGGAGCGGCTGTTCGCGGGCGGCACCGTGGCGCACTGGCTGGGTCTGCTCGGCCCGGCCGGCGTGCCCTGCGGTCCGATCAACGACGTGGCACAGGCGCTGGCCGAGCCGCACACCCGGGCCCGCGGCCTGGTCGTCGAGACCGAGCACCCCGTGCTCGGCACGGTGCAGCAGGTCGCCTCGCCGGTCCGTTTCGGCGCCGAGAGCCCCGAGTACCGACGGGCGCCCTTGCGCAACGAGCACTTCGAGGCGGTGGTCCAGGACCTGCTGGGCTACGACGAGGACCGGCAGGCACGACTGGCCGCCGACGGCGCCTTCGGGATGCCCACGCCGGCGCCGGTGGCCGACGGAGTCCGTGCCCGTGGCGCCGGCGTGCCCCGGTGACCGCCGCCGCTGACCTGGTGGCCTGGGCCCGGGGCCTGAGCCTGGACGCCGTTCCGGCCCCGGTGCGGCACGCGGCCGGCCGCCACCTGCTCGACGGCGTGGGCAACGCCGTCGCCGCCCGCCGGCTGGGACACGGCGCGCCGGCCTGGACGGTCGCGGAGCAGTTGGCCGGGCCGGCGGAGGCCCGGCCGCTGACCGGCGTGCGGCCGCTGTCGGCCCCGGCCGCGGCGCTCGCCACCGGGGTGCTGGTCCACGCCCTCGACTTCGACGACACGCATGCCGGGGGACTGGTGCACGCCACCGCGGTCACCCTCCCCGCCGCGCTGTCCGTGGGACAGCAGGTCGGGGCCTCCGGTGCGGAGGTGCTCGCCGCCGCGGTGGTCGGGCTGGAGACGGTGTGCCGCATCGGCGCGGCGAGCCCGCACGGTTTCCACGCCCGGGGCCTGCACGCCACCGCGGTCGCCGGCCCGCTGACCGCTGCTCTCGTCGGGGGAACGCTGATGAAGCTGTCCCCGGACCGCCTGGTGGACGCCCTGGGCATCGCCGGCTCGGCCAGCGGCGGCCTGCTGGAGTTCCTCGACACCGGTGCCGACACGAAGGCCCTGCACCCCGGGACGGCGAGCCTCGACGGGCTGCTCGCGCTGCGGCTGGCCGCCGCGGGCGCCGCCGGCCCCGACTCGGTCCTCGAGGGACGGCGCGGGGTCTTCGCCGCCCTGTCCGCGCACGCCGCCGACACCGGTTCGATCACCGCCGACCTCGGGGAGCGGTGGGAGACCACCCGCATCGGCATCAAGCCGTACCCGGCCTGCCAGCTGATGCACGTCACCCTCGACGCGGTGGCCGCCGCCGTGACCGGCCGCGCCGTCGCACCGGCGGAGGTCACGGAGATCGCCGTGGACGTGCACCCGGACAGCGTGGCGATCGTCTGCGGGGAGCACGCCGGGACAGCGCCGCCCCGCAGCCCCTACGACGCCAAGTTCGACCTGCCCTGGAGCGTTGCCGCGCTCCTCCACGACGGCTCGGTCACCGTCGACACCTACACGGCGGTGTCCATCGCCCGCCCCGAGATCGCCGCGACCGCCGCCCTGGTACGGGTCGTGCCCGTTCCGTCCGAGGGGGCGGCCGCTGACGCGCCCGGTTCGGCGCGGGTGCGCCTGCGGGACGGGCGGATCCTCACCGGTCGGGTCCGGTGCAGCCGTGGCACGGCGGCGGCGCCCCTGTCCGATGACGACCTCTACCGGAAGTTCGCCGCCAACTGCGGCGAGCACCCGAGGACGGCGGAGCTCGCCGAGCGCGTCCTCGCCCTTCCCGGCGAGCGTGACCTGACCGGACTGCTGGACGCAGCCGCCGAGATCGCCGCCTCACGCCCCACCGACCCCGCCGCCTGACGGCCATTCCCAGGAGCACTCGTGGACTTCACCCTCACCCAGGAACAGCAGGACTTCCGCCGGGCGCTCCGGCAGCTGGTGGACAAGGAGATCGTGCCGGTCGCCAACGAGTGGGAGCGGACCGGGCGGTACCCCACTGAGATCGTCGAGCACCTCACGGCCATGGGCCTGTTCGGCATCACCACGCCGGAGGAGTACGGCGGGCTGGCCCTCGACATGGTCTCGTTCACGCTGGTCTACGAGGAGATCGCCCGCGGCTGGATGGGCATCGCCGGCATCCTGGGCAGCCACAACCTCTCCTGCTGGATGATCGCCCGGCACGGGACGGAGGAGCAGAAGCAGCGCCTGCTGCCCCGGCTGGCCAGCGGGGAGTGGCGGACCGGCATCGGCCTGACCGAACCAGGAGCCGGCACCGACCTGCAGGGCATCAGCACCACCGCGCGGCGTGAGGGCGACGAGTACGTCGTCAACGGGACCAAGACCTGGATCACCAATGCCCGCCACGCGAACGTGCTGCCGGTGCTGGTGAAGACCGACCCCGGCGCGAGCCCGCCGCACAAGGGCATGAGCCTGCTGCTCGTGGACACGTCCACCCCCGGGTTCGAGGTGAGCCGTGACCTCGGCAAGCTCGGCTACAAGGGGACGGAGTCCTGCGAGATCTCGATCCGGGACGTGCGGGTCCCAGTGCGCGACCTGCTCGGCGGGGTCGAGGGCAGGGGTCTGCAGCAGGCCCTCTCCGGGCTGGAGATCGGCCGGCTCAACATCGCCGGGCGCAGCGTCGGCATCACCCAGGCGGCCTACGACGCCGCGCTGCGGTACGCCCAGGAGCGGACGGCCTTCGGCAAGCCGATCGCGGACTTCCAGGCCATCCAGCTCAAGCTCGCCGACATCGCCACCCAGCTGCAGGCGGCTCGCCTCATGACCTACTGGGCGGCCAGTCGTGCCGACGCCGGCGAGCGGGTGGACATGGAGGCCGGGATGGCGAAGTACTTCGCCTCCGAGACGGCGATCACCGCGTCCCTGGAGGCCATGCGCATCCACGGCGGCTACGGCTACTCCACCGAGTTCGTCGTCGAACGGCTGTACCGGGACGCGCCGCTCATGGCGATCGGCGAGGGCACCAACGACATCATGCGCACCGTGATCGCCAAGGCGCTGGTCTCCGGTTCCGGGGTCGTCGGATGAGCGCACTGGCGCACCTCTACGTGCCGGGCAACGCGCCGGACCGGTTCGACAAGGCCGTCGCCAGCGGGGCGGGGGCCGTGATCCTCGACCTGGAGGACGCCGTCGCCGCCGCGGCCAAGGACGACGCCCGCGCCGCCGTGGCGTCCTGGGTGCGCGGACGGCGCACCGGCGGCACCGAGGTCTGGGTGCGCGTCGACGGCGGAGAACGGGGGGACGACGACGTCCGGGCGGTCGGCGCTGCCGGACTCACCGGCGTGGTCGTCCCCAAGGTCGGCGACCGCGGCGCCCTGGAGCGGCTCGACGCCGTCCTCGCGGAGGTCGAGGAGGAGGACCGGGTGCCGCGCGGAACGGTGGCTGTGTGCCCGCTGGTCGAGACCGCGGCCGGGTTGCTGGAGGCCGCTGCCATCGCCCGCGGTCCGCGGGTGTCCCACCTGCAGCTGGGAGAGGCCGACCTGGTCGCCGACCTGGGCGTGGACCCGGGGCCGGACGGCGCGCAGCTGCTGTTCGCCCGCAGCCTCGTGGTGACCGCCAGTGCGGCGGCGGGCATCGCGCCTCCGCTGGCCCCGGTGGACACCGACTTCCGCGACCTGACCGCCTTCGAGCGGTCGACCGACCAGCTGCGCCGGCTCGGCTTCGTCGGCCGGGCCTGCATCCACCCGCGGCAGGTGCCCGTGGTGGACGCGGTGTTCACCCCCGCTCCGGCGGACGTGGGGGCGGCGCGGGACGTGCTGGCACGACTGGCCGACCAGGGGTCGAACGTGGCCGTCGACCGGGACGGGCGCATGATCGACGAGGCCGTGGCGCGGCAGGCGCGCCGGGTCCTCGCGCGGGCACGTCCGGAACGGAGCTGGTCATGACCGACACCGCCATCCCGGCGCCGACGGCAGCGCGCCCCTCCCAGGACGTGCTCCGCGAGGTCGAGCAGCGGGTGCTCTGGCTGTCGACCGCCATGGTCGACCACGCCAACCGGGTGCGACCCAACCGCTCCGGCCTCAAGGTCGGCGGGCACCAGGCGTCCAGCGCCTCGATGGTGTCGATCATGACCGCCCTGTGGTTCGAGGCGCTGACGGCCGACGACCGCGTCTCGGTCAAGCCGCACGCCTCCCCGGTGCTGCACGCCATCGAGTACCTCCTGGGCCAGCTCGACGCCTCGGCGCTGACGACGCTGCGGGCCTTCGGGGGACTGCAGAGCTACCCCAGCCGCGCGAAGGACCCGGTCCCGGCGGACTACTCCACCGGATCCGTCGGCATCGGCGCCACGGCTCCGTTGTGGGGAACGCTGGCCCGCCGCTACGTGGACACGCACGTCGGCCCGGAGGCACGCGGACGGCAGTACTCCCTGGTCGGCGACGCCGAGCTCGACGAGGGCGCGGTCTGGGAGGCCGTGCTCGACCCGATGGTGGCCGAGCTCGGCGAGGTGGTCTGGATCGTCGACCTCAACCGCCAGTCCCTGGACCGCGTGGTGCCGATGATGGGAGCCACCCGTCTCCACGGCATGTTCACCGCCGCGGGGTGGCAGGTCCTCACGGTCAAGTACGGCCAGCTGCTGGACGAGCTGTTCGGTCGGCCGGGTGGCCCGGCGCTGCGACGGCGGATCGACGAGATGACCAACCCGGAGTACCAGCGGATGCTGCGGCGGACGCCCGAACAGCTGCGGGAGACCCTCCCGGGGGACGGCCCGGATGCGGGGGAGATCCGCTCGCTGATCGGCGGGGTCGAGGACGGTGAGCTGGTCGCCGCCCTGCGCAACCTGGGCGGCCACGACCTGGAGGCGCTGGCTGCGGCGTTCGCGCAGATCGACGACAGCCGCCCGACGGTCGTCCTCGCCTACACGGTCAAGGGGTACGGACTGGCCACCGAGGGGCACCCCCAGAACCACTCCGCGCTGCTGAACGAGGCCCAGCTGGCGGAGCTGGCCGCGCGGGTCGGCGCCGATCCCGGGGATCCGTGGGCACCGTTCCCCGCGGGGAGTGCCGCTGCCGAGCTGTGCACCCGCACCGCCCAGCGCCTGCGGCGGCCGGACGTCCCGTCCCCTGCGCCGGTCGACGTCCCGGTCGACCTGGGCCGGACCCCCGGCGGGAGGGCCACGACCCAGGCGGCGCTGGGGCGGACCCTGCTCGACCTCCTCCGCGCCGCGCCGGAGGTGGGCGCCCGGGTCGTCACCGTCAGCCCGGACGTCAGCTCCAGCACCAACCTGGGTGGATGGGTGAACAAGGTCGGCGTGTGGTCGGCCGACGAGCGGCCGGACTGGTTCGCCGACGACGCCGAGACGATCCTCCACTGGCGGGAGCGGCCCAGCGGCCAGCACGTCGAGCTGGGGATCGCCGAGGTCAACCTGGTGGGTCTGATCTCGGAGCTCGGCGCGACCTGGAGCCGCTGGGGACAGCCCCTGCTGCCGATCGGCGTCCTGTACGACCCGTTCGTCGAACGGGCGCTCGAGCCGTGGTCGTTCGGCATCTACGCCGGCGGGCAGTCGATCCTGGTCGGCACACCCTCCGGCGTGACCCTCGCCCCCGAGGGCGGCGCCCACCAGTCCATCAAGACCCCGTCCATCGGCCTCGAGCAGCCCGGCTGCGTGAGCTACGAGCCGGCCTTCGCCCAGGACACCGAGTGGTGCCTGCTCAGCGCGCTGGGCAAGCTGGGCCGGCCGGGTGGCAGCTCGGCGTACCTGCGGCTGTCCACGCGGCCGGTCGACCAGGCCCTCGCGGGCGTGCCGGTCGATCCGGCCGCCCGGGAGCGACGTCGCCGGCAGGTGGTGGCCGGGGCCTACGCGCTGCGCCGGCACCGCGATCCCGCCCTCACGGTCGTGGCGATGGGGGCGATGGTCCCCGAGGCCCTGGCCGCGGCCCACCGGCTGGATGACCAGGGCCTGCCCGCGGACGTGGTCTGCGTGACCAGCCCCGACCTGCTCTTCCGGGCGGTGCAGTCCCGCCGGGGGCTCGACGACGCGCCGAGCTGGGTGCTGGACGGCGTCTTCCCGGCCCACCGGGCCCGGCCGATGGTCACCGTGCTGGACGGACACCCCCACACGCTCGCGTTCCTCACCGGTGTCAACGGCGTCCGCGGAACGCACCTGGGGGTGACCCGGTTCGGCCAGAGCGGGGACCTCGAGGACGTCTACCGCCACCACGGCATCGACGTGGGAGGCATCGTGGCCGCCGCCCTCGACATCGTCGACTGATCGGCTCGCGCCCAAGCCGAAGGCCGTGGAGACTCCTCCGACGAACGGCACGTGCACGCAGGGATCTCGTCGTCGCCGGTCGGGGGTCGCCGAGGGGGCCCTCGGCGACCAGCTGGCGGGTGGATCAGCCGGGCCCGCTGTTGGGACGCCGGGCGCGGTCGGGCTGCAGCCGCATCGGCTCGCCCGGCATCGTCGGGTGAGGCGGACGCCCCGGGCTCCCGCCGAGGTCGCGCACGTCGGGCGGATCAGGCGTCCGGGGACAGCCAGACGTACTCCAGCTCCGGACGACCCGGGCCGCGATACCGTGCCCGACGGAGGGCCGATCCCCTGTCGACGAGGTACTCCAGGTAGCGCCTGGTGGTGCCCCTGGAGGTGCCCAGGATTTGAGCCATCTCGGCGGCCGACACCCCTTCTCCGCTTCCACTGAGCCCCCTGAGCGCCGCCATGACGGCCTGGAGCGACTCGCGGCTGATCCCCTTGCGCAGATCGTCGTCATCGGCGTCCCGGAGCATCCCCAGCAGCTGGTCGACCTCCTGCTGGACGAGGACGAGCTCTCCCCCGGGGGGCAGCGATCGGTACGCCCCGTACTTCTCGAGTCTGTGCCGCACGCTGGTGAAGGTGAACGGCTTGAGCAGGTGGTGGACGACACCGAAGGCCAGCGCCGTCCGCGCGACGCACAGGTCGTGTGCGCCCAGCACCGCCACGACGTCCACGGTGCAGCCGGCTCCACGCAGCCTGCGGAGCAGGTCCAGCCCGGACATGTCGGGCAGGTAGACGTCCAGCAGCACGAGGTCGACACGTCCCGTCGCGAGACAGCGCAGCGCGTCCGCGCCCGTGCTCGCCTGCCCGGTCACCTCGAAGCCGGGCAACCGTCGGACGTGTTCGACGAGCAGCCGAGCCGTCGTCGGCTCACCCTCGGCGACCAGGACGCCGACCGTGTTCCCCTTCGGGCGTGACCCACCGGCCCGCTGTGGGGTCGGCGCAACGGGACTGCCCGGATCCACGGTGGTCTCGGTGGCCGGCCCGTCGCCGCAGCTGCTCTCCTCGCGGCGTGGAGGCACGGGGTGTCGACTCGCCGGGGTCTTCCGCGGCACGGTGCCAGAGGACAAGAGGGTTTCCTGGAGTCGGCGGGGCGGTCTGCCCCTGTGGCTGTCGGCCCGGACCGGGCGGAGGACTCCCACGGTGGGGCCTCGCGTGAGCGTGGTCGCGGATTCGGCCATTGCGTACACCGGCCAGGGAACTGTCGGCGGCCGCAGGCAGGGCCCGGTGCCTGGAACCCCCGCGCTCGAATGGTGTGCCGGGGCCGGCGCAGGTCGGGATGTCACATGGTGGCCCGGGGTGGCGAGGTGCTCGTCAGGTCACCGGCCTGCGAAGTCACAATGAGCAGAAACGTGACTGACGTCACACACCGGGGGCAGGCTTCTGGGAGGATCGCCGTCCTGCTGGTCCGTACCTGCCCCGTGACACCCGGTCGACGCGCAACACAGCCCCAGATCCTCTATTCGGTTCCCGGAGGCCTCATGTCCCAGCCCGGCACCACACAGCGTGAGGTGGAACGCCGCGATCGCGGGCACTACCTCTACATCGCCGTGATCGTCGCGGTGGTCCTCGGCATCGCCGTCGGCATCCTCGCTCCGGGAGTCGGCCAGGAGCTCAGGCCGCTCGGCACTGCGTTCGTGAACCTGATCAAGATGATGATCAGTCCGGTCATCTTCTGCACGATCGTGCTCGGCATCGGATCGATCCGCCAGGCCGCGACGGTCGGCAAGGTCGGCGGGCTGGCACTGGCCTACTTCATCGTCATGTCGACGTTCGCGCTGGTCATCGGGCTGATCGTGGGCAACATGCTGCAGCCCGGCGGGGGTCTGGACATCGGCGCGATCGGCGGTGAGGTGCCCGAGAGCGAAGCGGAGTCGACCACCGACTTCGTGCTCGGCATCATCCCGACCACGCTCGTCTCGCCGCTCACCGAAGAGTTCATCCTGCAGACGCTGTTCGTGGCCCTCCTGATCGGCTTCGCCGTGCAGAACCTCGGCACCTCCGGCCAGGCGATCCTGCGTGGGATCAAGCACTTCGAGCGGCTGGTCTTCCGGGTCCTGGCCATGATCATGTGGCTGGCCCCGATCGGGGCCTTCGGCGCCATCGCCGCCGTCGTCGGGGCGACCGGCTGGTCCGCCCTGGTCGCGCTCGGGCAGATCATGCTGGCCTTCTACATCACCTGCGTGATCTTCGTCTTCGTCATCCTCGGCGCGGTCCTGCGCTTCGGCGCGGGTGTGGGCATCATCTCGCTGCTGCGCTACCTGGCGAAGGAGTACCTGCTCATCGTGTCCACCTCCTCCTCGGAGGTGGCGCTGCCGAGGCTGGTCGCGAAGATGGAGCACCTCGGCATCTCCCGACCGGTCGTGGGGATCACCGTGCCGACCGGCTACTCGTTCAACCTCGACGGGACGGCGATCTACCTGACGATGGCCTCGCTGTTCATCGCCGAGGCGGTCGGGGACCCGCTGACGATCGGCGAGCAGGTCTCACTGCTGCTGTTCATGATCATCGCCTCGAAGGGTGCCGCGGGTGTCACCGGCGCCGGCCTCGCGACCCTCGCCGGTGGCCTGAGCGCCCACCGGCCCGACCTGGTCGAGGGTGTCGGGCTGATCGTCGGCATCGACCGCTTCATGTCCGAGGCCCGCGCCCTGACCAACTTCTCCGGCAACGCGGTGGCGACCGTGCTGATCGGGAAGTGGGTGGGTGAGTTCGACAGGGAGCAGGCCAGGCTCGTCCTCAGCGGCAAGGACCCGTTCGACGAGGCCCTGATGATCGACGACGAGGACCCGCCCGAGCTGGCCCCGCGTCCCCTGCCAGGGGAGCAGGTCCCGGTCGAGCACTCCGCTCAGCACGACGAGGGTGCGCACCGCGTGCCGGCACCCCGCCCGTGAGTGACCGTGCCGGGGGGGGGGGGGGGGGGGGGGGCCCCCCCCCCCCCCCCCCCCCCCCCCCCCCCCCCCCCGCCCCCCCCCCCCCCCCCCCCCCCCCCCCCCACCCCCCCCCCCCCCCACACA
>NZ_JBJGYN010000074.1:0-17155 GCF_054050015.1 Geodermatophilus sp. SYSU D01176
CCCCCCCCCCCCCCCCCCCCCCCCCCCCCCCCCCCCCCCCCCCCCCCCCCCCCCCCCCCCCCCCCCCCCCCCCCCCCCCCCCCCCCCCCCCCCCGCCCCACCCCCCCCCCCCCCCCCCCCCCCCCCCCCAGGACGCGGCACGATCAGGTGACCTGATCATCCGGCGGGGCGGCAGGACGACGAACGGACCGGGACCCCGATCGAGGATCCCGGGCCGTTCCGCCGTCGGCGATCTCCGCGGAGATCGCCGGTCAGGCGGGGAGGGAGGCGATCCCGCGCGGCAGGAACCGGGCGCCGGTCACCCGCTCGGAGACGCCGGTGCGGTCCAGATGGGCCGAGATCCCGCCCAGCCAGAACGGCCAGCCGGCGCCCAGGACCATGCACAGGTCGATGTCCTGCACCGCCTGGACGACGCCCTCGTCGAGCATCAGCCGGATCTCCTGGGCCAGGGCCTCGACCGCCCGCTCGCGCACCTGCTCCTCGCTCAGCGGGGCGTCCCCGGCGTCGATGCCGGCGAGGTCGGGGTCGACGACGCCGGGCTCGCTGTACACCGACGACCTGCCCAGCTCGACCATCCGGCGCAGCCCCGCGCCGACGGCGAACCGGTCGGGGAAGGCTTCGTGCATCCGCTCGGCCACGTGCAGCGCCACCGGCGGGCCCACGAGCGTGAGCAGCTCGAACGGCGTCATCGGCAGGCCCAGCGGGTCCAGCGCGCGGTCGGCCACGGCCACCGGCGTCCCCTGCTCCACCGACGCGGTGACCTCACCGAGGAAGCGGGTGAGCAGCCGGTTGACCACGAACGCCGGGGCGTCGGCGACCAGCACGCAGCTCTTCATCAGCGACCTGCCGACCGCGAAGGCGGTGGCCAGCGTCGCGTCGTCCGTGCGCTCGGCGCGCACCACCTCCAGCAGGGGCAGGACGGCGACCGGGTTGAAGAAGTGCAGGCCCACGACCCGCTCGGGGTGCTCGAGCTTCGAGGCCATCTCCGACACCGACAGCGCCGAGGTGTTGGTCGCCAGCACGCACTCGGGCGAGACCACGGCCTCGACCTCGGCGAACACCTGCTGCTTGACCGACATCTCCTCGAAGACCGCCTCGATGACGAGGTCGGCGTCGGCGAAGGCGGCCTTGTCCAGCGCCCCGGTGACCAGGCCCGTGAGCCGGTTCAGCCGGTCCTGCGACAGCCGGCCGCGGGCGGCCAGCTTCTCCAGCTCGCCGTGCACGTAGCCGACACCCTTGTCGATCCGCTCCTGGTCGATGTCGGTGAGGACGACGGGCACCTCGAGCCGCCGCACGAACAGCAGGGCCAGCTGCGAGGCCATGAGGCCCGCGCCGACGACGCCGACCTTGGTGACCCTCCGCGCCAGCGACCTGTCCGGCGCCCCGGCCGGCCGCTTGGCCCGCCTGTTGACCAGGTCGAACGCGTAGAGGCCGGCCCGCAGCTCGTCGCTCATGAGCAGGTCGGCCAGCGCGTCGTCCTCGGCCGCGGTGCCGGCGGTGAACGCCTCGCCGTCGACACCGGCGCGGGCCAGGTCGAGCAGCTCGACGGTGCGCAGCGCGCCGGGAGAGGCGTCGCGGGTCCGTGCCCGCACGATGGCCCGGGCGCGGGCGATGGCGTCGTCCCACGCCGACCGGTCCACCGCGGGGCGGGTCACGGTCACGTCGCCGTCGAGGACGCCCACGGCCCACTCGAGCGAGCGCTCGAGGAAGTCGGCCGGCTGGAACAGCGCGTCGGCGATGCCGAGCTCCGCCGCCTTCGGGCCCGGCGTCATCCTGTTCTGGGCCAGCGCGTTCTCGACGATCACGGTGACCGCCGGGTCGATGCCGATGAGGTTCGGCAGCAGCTGCGTGCCGCCCCAGCCGGGCACCAGGCCGAGGAACGCCTCGGGGAAGGCGACGACGGCGGTCGTGGCGATGGTCCGGTGGCGGCAGTGCAGCGCCAGCTCCAGGCCGCCGCCGAGCGCCGCGCCGTTGACGAAGGCGAAGGTGGGGATCGGTGAGTCCTTCAGCCGGCGGAACACCCGGTGGCCGGTCTCGGCGATCTCCCGCGCGTCGGCCGCGGAGGTGATCGCCGGGACGCCGGAGAGGTCCGCGCCGACGGCGAAGACGAACGGCTTGCCGGTGACGGCGATCGCCGCCGGGGCAGGGGTGTGGGCCGCGATCTCGTCGAGCGCGGCGTCCAGCGACGCCAGCCCGCCGGGGCCGAAGGTCGACGGCCGGGTGTGGTCGTGCCCGTTGTCCAGGGTGACCAGGGCGAGCTCGCCGGCCAGCCCGGGCACCCGCAGGTACCGCACCTTGGCCTCGGTCACGACCTCGTTCTCGGACACGGCGGTCACTTGCACTCCTCGCTGGCGCTCGTCGGCTGCGTGACCGCAGGTGCTGTGTTCACCGGCTCGCTCGCGAGCTCGCTCACTCGTCGCCCCCCCCAGTCGGGGTTCTCCCAGATGACGGTGGCGCCCATGCCGAGGCCCACGCACATGGCGGTCAGGCCGTAGCGGACGTCGGGCCGCTCGGCGAACTGGCGCGACAGCTGGGTCATCAGCCGGACGCCGGAGGAGGCCAGGGGGTGGCCGACGGCGATCGCGCCGCCCCACGGGTTGACCCGCTCGTCGTCGTCGGCGATGCCGAAGTGGTCGAGGAAGGCCAGCACCTGGACGGCGAACGCCTCGTTGAGCCCGAACAGCCCGATGTCGTCGATGCTCAGGCCGGTGCGGGCCAGGGCGCGCTCGGTGGACGGGACCGGGCCGACGCCCATCACCTCGGGCTCGACGCCCGCGAAGCCGTAGCCGACCAGGCGCATGCCCACGTGCAGACCCAGCTCGAGCGCGACGTCCTCCGCGGCCAGCAGGCAGCCGGTGGCGCCGTCGTTGAGGCCCGCCGCGTTGCCCGCGGTCACGTTGCCGTGCGGGCGGAACGGCGTCTTGAGCGTGCCCAGGCCCTCGAGTGTCGTGTTGGGCCGCGGCGGCTCGTCGACGGTGGCCAGCCCCCAGCCCTGCTCGGCCGAGCGGGTCGCCACGGTCACCAGCTCCGGGCCGATCTGGCCGCTGGCGACGGCCTTGGCGTACCTCTGCTGGCTGGCCAGCGCGAAGGCGTCGGCCCGCTCCCGGGTCAGGTGCGGGAAGCGGTCGTGCAGGTTCTCGGCGGTCGAGCCCATGACGAGGGCGGAGCCGTCGACCAGCTTCTCGCTGAAGAACCGCGGGTTCGGGTCGGCGCCCTCGCCCATCGGGTGACGGCCCATGTGCTCGACGCCGCCGGCGATCGCGACGTCGTAGGCGCCGAAGGCGATGCCCGACGCGGTGGTGGTCACCGCGGTCATCGCGCCGGCGCACATCCGGTCGATGGCGTAGCCGGGCACCGACGTCGGCAGCCCGGCCAGCAGCGCGGCGGTGCGGCCGATGGTCAGGCCCTGGTCGCCCACCTGCGTGGTGGCGGCGATGGCCACCTCGTCGACGCGGTCCGCCGGCAGCGCGGGGTTGCGGCGCAGCAGCTCGCGGATGACGCGCACGACCAGGTCGTCGGCGCGCGTCTCGGCGTAGACGCCCTTCGGGCCGGCCTTGCCGAAGGGGGTGCGCACGCCGTCGACGAAGACGACCTCACGCAGCGAGCGTGGCCGCCGCTCTCCAGATGACACGCAGACCTCCGCAGCAGTTCGGTACCGGCCGGGACGGCGCGGCGGCGATGAAGTTACCCGCCGGTAACCGAAGGACCAAGCCCGGCCGGTCACCCGGGAGGGGCAGCTCCCGGCGGCGAGATCGGCGGCCTCCCTGCAGGGTCCCGCCGCGAGCTCGCGAGTGGCGGGGGGCAGGGAGGTCCTCTTTCAGGCGCGGTTGAGGGCGGTGGTGAGCAGGTCGCGGGTGAGGTCGATCTGCCACTCGCGGGCGCCGCCGGCCCGCAGGGTGGCCGCGACCGTGTCGGCGTCCCGGGGCTCGGGCGGGCTCCACATCATCCGGCGCACCAGGTCGGGGGAGAGCAGGTTCTCCACTGGCAGGGCGTGCGTCGCAGCCAGCTCGGCGAGCCCCGCGCGGGCCGCCTGCAGCCGGGTCGCGGCCGCCGGGTCCCGGTCGGCCCAGCGGTTCACCGGGGGCGGGCCGTCGCCGGACCGGCTGTGCGGGGGCAGTTCGGACTCCGGCAGCTCCCGGCCGCGGGCCAGCGCGCCGAACCACGTGCCGACCAGCTTGCGGTTGGCCCGGCCCCGGAAGACCGGCAGCTCCAGCAGCGCCGCCTCGGTGCGCGGGTCGGCCTGCACCGCGGAGACCATCGCCGCGTCGGGCAGCACCCGCCCGGGTGCGATGTCGCGGCGGCGGGCCAGCTCGTCGCGGGCCTGCCACAGGGAGCGGAGCATGCCGAGCTGCCGCCGGTTGCGCAGCCCGTGCACCCCGGACGTCCGCCGCCACGGGTCGGCCTTGGGGGCGGGCGGACCGGCGTCGAGGATCGCGGCGAACTCCTGCCGCGCCCACTCGGTCTTGCCCTGCTCCTCGAGGATGGCGGCCAGCGCGTCGCGGAGGTCGACGAGCACCTCGACGTCCAGGGCGGCGTAGACCAGCCACTCCTGGGGCAGCGGCCGGGTGCTCCAGTCGGCGGCCGAGTGGCCCTTCTGCAGCGAGTACCCGAGCAGCGACTCGACGACGGCGCCCAGGCCCACGCGCGGCAGCCCGGCCAGGCGGGCGGCGAGCTCGGTGTCGAAGACGCGGGTCGGCACCAGGCCGACCTCGGCCAGGCACGGCAGGTCCTGGTTGGCCGCGTGCAGCACCCACTCGGCGTCCACGATCGCCGACTGCACCGACGACAGGTCCGGGAGCGGGATCGGGTCGACGAGCCCGGTGCCGGCCCCGGCGCGGCGCAGCTGCACGAGGTAGGCCCGCTGGCCGTAGCGGTACCCGGAGGCGCGCTCCGCGTCGACGGCGACCGGGCCGCGGCCCGCGGCCAGCGCCTCGGCGTACTCCACCAGCGCGGTCGAGGTCTCGATGACCGGGGGCAGCCCGTCGCGCGGTGCGAGCAGGGGGACTGCCGGGGGAGCGGACGGTTCGTCGTCCGGCTGGGGGAGGGGCTGTGCAGGGATGGGCTGGGTGCTCAGGGCTTGTCCACCTTCTCGCCCGTCTCGACAGCGTGGTCAGCGCGCGGTCCCGCGGCACGGGCCACAGCGGCCCCGGGGAGGGGGCGCCGGCGCAGGGGTGTCGGGCACCCCGGGACTCCGATGTTAGAGAGTGCCGTCCTCCTGCGGCCCGGAGGGACCCAGCAGCCGGACGCCGGGCGGCGGCAGCCCGGCCGCACTGCCCAGCACGTCGAGCCAGGCGACGAGGTGCCGGTCGAGGTGGCTGTCCTCCGCCGTCCAGGACGCGCGGATCTCCACGTCGACCGAGTGCTCGGGGCCGGCGAGCTCGCCGAACCGGGTAGAGGCGGTACGGGTGACGGTGCCGCCGAGGGCGTGGGACGTGGCGCCGCACTGCTCGAGGGCGTCGGTCAGCCAGCTCCAGGCGACCTCGGAGAACATCTGGTCGTCCACCATGTGCTCGTCGGTCGTGGCCGACAGGTAGCCCACGCACCGGGTGGTCCCGGCCCAGGACTCGTGGCCGGCCGGGTCGTGCAGCACGATGAACCGCGCGCTGGCGATCTCGACGTCCTCGTCGCCGTCCGGCTCGGTGACCAGCGCGCCGATCGCGTACGCGTACGGCGCCAGCCGCTGCGGCGCGGGGATGTCCTCCAGCACAACCTCGGGCCGGGTGGTCACCGTGGCCAGCGCCTCCAGGGCAGCGCGGAACTCCGCCGGCGGCTCGCCGCCGGGTCGGTCCGCGCCGTGGCCGGCGCCGGCCAGGCTGGAAGGCTCCACGTTCGCAGAGTAGGTCGCCGGACCGCCCCGTGCCGCCGACGCGCCGCACGGCTTCTGGGAGGATCGGACGTCGTGACCCCTGCTGCCGACCCTGCGCCCGCGTCCTCTCCCGCCGACTCGGACCTGGTCCGGGCGGCCCGCGGCCTGCCGGTGCGGCGCACCCCGGTGTGGTTCATGCGCCAGGCCGGGCGCTCGCTGCCGGAGTACCGCGCGCTGCGGGCCGGCACCCGGATGCTCGAGGCCTGCCAGGACCCCGACCTGGTCACCGAGATCACCCTGCAGCCGGTGCGCCGGCACGGCGTGGACGCCGCGATCCTCTTCTCCGACATCGTGCTGCCGCTGGTGGTGGCCGGGGTCGACATCGACATCAAGCCCGGGGTCGGGCCCGTCATCGCGGACCCGGTGCGCAGTGTCGCCGACGTCGACGCGCTGCCGCCGCTGGAGCCCGACCGGCTGGCCTTCCTCGCCACCGCCGTCCGCCGGCTGGTCGCCGAGCTCGGGGCCACGCCGCTCATCGGCTTCGCCGGCGCGCCGTTCACCCTCGCCACCTACCTGATCGAGGGCGGGCCCTCCAAGGAGCACGCCCGCACCAAGGCGTTCATGTACGCCGAGCCGGAGGCGTGGGGCCGGCTGCTGGACCGGCTCGCGATCTCGGCGGCGACCTTCCTGAACACGCAGGTCGACGCCGGGGCCTCGGCCGTGCAGCTCTTCGACTCCTGGGCCGGGGTCCTCTCGGCGGCCGACTACGCCGAGCGGGTGCTGCCGCACTCCCGCGCGGTCTTCGACGCACTCGGGGACCGGGACGTGCCGCGCATCCACTTCGGCGTCGGCACCGGTGAGCTGCTGGCGCTGATCGGGGACGCCGGCGCCGACGTCGTCGGCGTCGACTGGCGGGTGCCGCTGGACGAGGCCGCCCGCCGGGTCGGGCCGCAGCGCTCGCTGCAGGGCAACCTCGACCCCGCCGTCCTGCTCGCCGACCGGGCCACCGTCGACCGCGAGGTGCGCCGGGTCGTGCAGCAGGGCCGCGCCGCCCGCGGGCACGTGTTCAACCTCGGCCACGGCGTGCTGCCCGAGACCGACCCGGGCGTGCTCACCTCCGTCGTCGACCTGGTGCACGAGCTGACGACCCGATGAGCCGGCTGGTCGTCGTCGGCGCCGGGATCACCGGCCTGGCCGCCGCGTTCGAGTGGCGACGGCGGCGCCCGGACGACGAGGTCGTCGTGCTCGAGGCCGGGGACCGGATCGGCGGCAAGCTGGACCGCGTCGAGCTCGCCGGGCACTGGTACGACACCGGCCCAGAGGCGATGCTGGCGCGGGTGCCCGAGGCGGTGCAGCTGGTCGAGCGGCTCGGCCTGGCCGACCGGCTGGTCGCGCCGGCCACCACGCAGGCGGCGGTGGTGCTGCCCGACGGCCGGTACCCGCTCCCGGCCGGCACGGTGCTCGGCGTCCCGGCCTCGGCCGAGGGGCTGGACGGCGTCCTGACGCCGGACGGCGTGGCCCGGGTCGCCGCCGAGGCCGACCTGCCGCCGCTGGCCCTGGACGGCGACGTCGCGGTCGGCGCCCTGCTGCGCGAGCGGCTCGGCGACGAGGTCGTCGACCGGCTGGTCGAGCCGCTGCTCGGCGGCGTCTACGCCGGGCGGGCCGACGAGCTGTCCCTGTTCGCGACCATGCCGCAGCTGGCCGCGCACCTGCCCGCCGCCGGGTCGGTGCTCCGCGCGGCGGCGATCGCCCGCGACGCCGGGGCCCGCAACCGCTTCGACGAGGGCGCGCCGGTGTTCGTGACCGTCGCCGACGGCATCGGCTCGCTGCCCGCCGCGCTGGCGGCCGCCTCGGGGGCCGAGGTCCGGCTGCGCACCCCGGCGCACGGCCTGGTGCGGACGGCGGGCGGCTTCGAGCTGTCGGTCGGCCGGGCCAACGCCCCCGAGCGGCTGACCGCGGACGCCGTGCTGGTCACCGCGCCCGCGCCCAAGGCCGCCCGGCTGCTGGCCGGCGTCGCGCCCGCGGCGGTCGAGCCGCTGCAGGGCATCCCGTACGCGTCGATGGCCGTCGTGGCCATGGCCTTCCCGGCGCAGGAGGTGGCCGCGGGCTCCGGGCTGCTGGTCCCGCCGGTGACCGGCCGGCTGGTCAAGGGCGTGACCGTCTCCTCGCGGAAGTGGCCGCACCTGGACGGCGAGCACCTGCTGGTGCGCTCGTCGGTGGGCCGGTTCCGCGACGAGCACGAGCTTCAGCGGGACGACGCCGACCTGGCTGCGGCCGTGGTCGCCGACGCCGCCGACCTGCTGCAGCTGTCGCGGCCCGAGCCGGTCGCCACCCGCGTCGTCCGCTGGGGCGGCGGGCTGCCGCAGTACCTGGTCGGCCACCAGGACCGGGTGGACGCCGTCCGCGCGGCGGTCAGCGCGGTGCCCGGGCTGGCGATCGCCGGGGCGGCGTTCCGCGGCGTCGGCGTCCCCGCCTGCATCCGCGACGCCTACCACGCCGTCGACGCGCTGGGATGAGCCGTGGCCGGTGCCACGGGGAGCCCCGGGCATGCGGGCGGGCCCGGGGGCGTTGAGTCCCGAGTGAGATCCGTGCACCACCCCGCCCGACACGTCCTCCGACCCGCCCGCTGCCTGCGCCACCACGTCTGGATGGCCGCGTGCAGCGACTGCCGCGACGCGCACGCCGTGCCCGTCCGGACCCAGGGGGAGCCCGCCCCCGCCTCCCCCTGATGGAGGACCTCCCTGCCCCGGCGACTTGGCGGGCAGGCCCCGTCCAGCGGCTCGCCGCCGGCCCCGTCCAGAGGCTCGTCCGAGCCTGCGAGGGATGAGGAGGACGGGGTCCTCCTCCCTGCAGGGAGGCCACCGCCGCCGCCCGTCCACCGTCGGGCGGCGGCGGCCGATCGGCACCGCGGGGGATGATGGGACGCATGAGCGAGCAGACCGACCAGCGCAGCACCGGCAAGCGGGCCAACGAGTTGAACGCCACCATCCGCTACACGATGTGGTCGGTGTTCCGGCTGGCCCGCCCGCTGGGTGACGAGCAGCGCACCGCGCTCGCCGACGAGGTGCAGGGGCTGCTCGACGAGCTCGCCGGCAAGGACGTCGTCGTCCGCGGGACCTACGACGTCGCCGGGTTCCGCGCCGACGCCGACCTGATGGTGTGGTGGCACGCCGAGACGCCGGAGGCGCTGCAGGAGGCCTACACCCGGCTGCGCCGCACCGCGCTCGGCCGTCACCTGGAGCCCGTGTGGTCGCAGATGGCGCTGCACCGGCCGGCGGAGTTCAACCGCAGCCACATCCCGGCGTTCCTGGCCGACGAGGAGCCACGCCGGTACATCTGCGTCTACCCGTTCGTGCGGTCCTACGAGTGGTACCTGCTGCCCGACGAGGAGCGGCGGGACATGCTCAAGGAGCACGGCATGCAGGCCCGGCCGTACCCCGACGTCCGCGCGAACACCGTCGCCGCCTTCGCGCTCGGCGACTACGAGTGGATGCTGGCGTTCGAGGCCGACGAGCTGCACCGCATCGTGGACCTGATGCGCGACCTGCGGGCCAGCCGCGCCCGGCGGCACGTCCGCGAGGAGGTGCCGTTCTACACCGGCGTCCGCAAGCCCGTCGCCGAGCTCGTCGCCGACCTCGCGTGACGGCAGCGGGTTGCGCCTGAGGGCGGTCACCCACAGTCGGGTGACCGCCCTCAGGCGCATCCCGGCGAGGGGAGTCAGCCCTGCGCGGGCTCCAGGCGGATCGACACGCTGTTGATGCAGTAGCGGTCGCCGGTCGGGGTCTGCGGGGCGTCCTCGAAGACGTGGCCGAGGTGGCTGTGGCAGGTGCCGCAGAGGACCTCGGTGCGGACCATCCCGTGGCTGCGGTCCTCGCGGAGGACGACGTTGTCGGCGGCCGACGGCTCGTAGAACGACGGCCAGCCGCAGTGCGAGTCGAACTTCGTCTCCGACCGGAACAGCTCGGCCCCGCAGGCCCGGCAGGTGTAGACGCCCTGCGTCTTCGTGTCGACGTACTCCCCGGTCCAGGGGCGCTCGGTGCCGGCCTGGCGGAGGACGGCGTACTCCTCCGGCGACAGCTGCGCCCGCCACTCCTCGTCGCTCTTGGTCACCTTCGGCTGGTTCTGCGCGGACGTCGTCATGCGCTCAACGGTACGAGCCGCCCGCCAGCCCGGATCAGCGCCCGAGCCCGGCCTCCCGCGCCCGCACGATCGCCTGCGCACGGTCGGTGACCTGCAGCTTCGTCAGCACGTTGGACACGTTGTTGCGCACCGTCTTCGGCGACAGGTACAGCGCGGCGGCGATCTGCGCGTTGGACCGCCCGGCGGCGACGAGGTCCAGCACCTCCCGCTCGCGGGCGGTCAGCTGGGGGAAGGCCGTCTCCGGCCCACCCGGCCCGGCGGCGAAGAACTCCGCGATCCGCCGCGCCAGCGCCGCGCCGAACACCGCCCCGCCCCCGGCCACGGTGGTGATCGCGCGGACCACCTCCTCCTGGTCGGCCCCCTTGAGCAGGTAGCCGCGGGCCCCGGCGCGGACGGCGGCGAACACGGTGCCGTCGTCCTCGCTCATGGTCAGGACGACGACGCCGACGGACGGCGACTCCGCGGTGATCCGGCGGGTGGCCTCGATGCCGTCGAGGACCGGCATCTGCACGTCCATGACCACGACGTCGGGCTGCTCCCCGCGGGCGAGCGCGACCGCCTCCGCGCCGTCGGCAGCCGTGCCGACGACGGCCAGCCCCGGCACCGAGCCGAGCAGCACCGCCAGCCCGTCGCGGTAGACCGGGTGGTCGTCGGCGACGACCACCCGCAGCGGCTCCTCAGCCTCGCTCACCGGTTCCTCCTCCGTCCGCGGGCAGCACCGCCCGCACCACCGTCCCCCCGGTCGCGGGGCACGCCACCGTGCAGCGGCCGCCGAGCTCCGCGGCCCGCTCGCGCAGCGACACCAGCCCGACGCCGGCCGGGGCGCCGGGCGCGATGCCGACCCCGTCGTCGGCGACCGTGACCACCAGCGCGCCGCCGTCGTCCCGCGCCAGCGACACGCGCACCCGGCTGGCCGACGCGTGCTTGGCGACGTTGGCGAGCGCCTCCGACGCGATCCGGTACGCGGCGACCTCCACGGCGGCGGGCAGGTCGTCCGCGTCGGCGGCGTCCACGGTGACCGTGATCCGAGGTGCGAGCAGCCGCTCGGCCTGCTGGCGCACCGCACCGGCCAGCCCCAGGTCGTCGAGGGCGGGCGGGCGCAGGTCGTGCACCAGCCGACGCACGTCGGCCAGGGCTGCGGCCACGTCGTCGCGCACCTGGCGGAGCAGGCGGTCGGACTCCTCGGGGCGGGTGGCGGCCAGGTTGCGCGCGGTGTCGATGCGCAGCACGACGGCGCCGAGGGTCGGCCCGAGCCCGTCGTGCAGGTCCCGGCGGAGCCGGCGACGCTCCTCCTCACGGGCGGCGACCAGCTGCTCGCGGCTGGCCTGCAGCTCGGCGGCCAGCGCACTCGCCCGGGCCGCCGCGGCGGCCTGCCGGACGACGTCGGCCAGCAGCCGCTCGTCGCGGGTGACCAGCCGGGCGCGGACGCCGTCCCCCGGGAGCAGCAGGCGGCCGACCTGCTCGCCGCGGTAGGCGATCGGCAGCGAGCGCACCGCGGCCGGACGCCGTCCGGACTCGGCCAGCAGCTGCCGGCCGTCGGCCTGGTCGACCTCGACGCCGACGTAGGGGGAGCGGAAGGCCTCGGCGACGCCGGCGGCGACCGCCATGAGCTGCTCCTCCGCACCGTCGGAGCGCTCCAGCCGCTCGGCCAGCCCGGAGACCACGCGGTACGGGTCCTCCCGCTCGCCGAGGACCCACCGGCGGACCAGCCGCCACAGCGGCGCCCGCAGCGGCACGTACAGCCCGGCGACGAGCAGCAGGGTGAGCAGTGTGGCGTCCCGCTCGCCGAACCGGTCGCCGAGCAGCGCACCCGCGGCGGCCAGGACGGCGAGGTCGAGCAGCACCACCCCGACGCCGAGGGCGCCGTAGACGAGGGTGCCGCCGAGCAGCCGGTCGATGTCGACCGCCCGCGGGCGCAGGATCCCGACGGCGATCGCCGCACCGGTCAGCGTCACGGCCCCGGAGAGGGCGAACGACGTCTCGTCGCCGGGGACCAGCAGCGTGGACACCATGACCAGCAGGTCGACCACGGCGGCCCACAGCAGCCAGCGCATCCGCCGCCGCCCCTCGCCGGACGCCCGCCGGTACCGCGCGACGACGGCCGCGACGGGGACGACCACGCCGAGGAGCGCCGCGGGGAAGGCCACCTGCAGCAGCGGGAGCGCGACCGACTCGGGCAGCGGCAGGCTGGTCGGGTCCAGGTCGAGCGAGCGGTAGAGCTCCGGGGTCCGCGAGCCGGCCCGAGCGTCGGCGATCTGCGACGGCACGACCAGGAGCAGCGTCGGCAGCAGTGCGGTCGAGGCCAGGCTCAGCACGGCGACCGGCCGCCACCGACCGGCCGGCAGTCGCCCGTCGGGGTAGAGCAGGAGCAGCAGCGGGAGCCCGAGCAGCAGCCAGGCGCCGAAGCGGTTGACGAACCAGAAGGCCGCCGTCCCCCCGGGCAGCGGGGGGTCGTTCCGGAGCGCGGAGGTCAGCCACGACTGCGCGAGGCCGTCGAGGGCCCACAGCAGGCCGGTGCCGGCGACCACCCAGGAGACGGCGTTGCGCGGGGCGCGGCGCAGCAGCAGCGCGGCGGGGACGGCGAGCCCGACGCCGGGCAGGCCGATGATCCAGCCGGGGGTGGCCGCGGCGGCCTCCCGGGCGGCGGCCGGCGTGAGGACGTCGAGGACGGCGGCCCCGACCGCAGCGGCCACGGTGACCGCGACCAGCAGCCGGCCGGCCGATCTCAGCGCCCGGGACGGCTCGGGTCGCGGCGCGGGAGGGGTCTCCGGCGCCGGTCGGGTCCGCCCGGCCACCGGGACGCCTGTCTGCACGCGGGCGATCCTGGCCGACCGGTGTCCCGCCCGTCACGGGACAGCCGTCCCGTGTCGCCCGGGACGGGGAGCGGGACCGGATCGAGGGCGGCGCGCCCTGGCTGCCCGGGACGCCGCCCCGAGACGGTTGCCGCAGTCGGTGCACAGGGCACCGCCACCACGACCCGGGAGACGAGATGTCCCTCAGCACCACCCCCGCGCCGGCCCGCACCGACACCGCGGCGCCCCGTCCCACCGCTCCGGTTGCCCGTCCGGCGGCGTCCACCCGGCTGGTCCGCCGGGCCGGCGTCGCGGTCGCCGCGGGGTCGACGGCCTGGGCCGGCGGCATCCTGGCCTTCGGGTTCGGTCCGGAGGACGGCTGGCAGGCCGTGACCTACGAGATGTCCTCGCTGCTGTTCCAGCTGGGCCTGGTGGCGCTGGTGACCGCGCAGCTGCGCACCGGCGCGATCGGCACCGGGAAGCTGGCCCGCTTCTTCCTCCACCTGGAGCACGTGCTGCTCGGCCTGGCCATCGTCTCGACCCTGGCCTACACGTTCTTCCGCGAGTACCGGGACGAGGCGTGGTTCCTGGCGCTGGACGCCTTCTGGCCCATCTCCATGATCGGGATGTTCCTCATCGGCATCCGGATCGCGATCGCCGGCCGCTGGACGGGGATGGCGCGCTTCTGGCCGCTGGGTGCGGAGAGCTGGGCGCCGGTGAACATCCCGATCGCCCAGGCCCTGCCGACCCTGTCGCCCTACGTCGCCGCGGGTCACCTGCTCGTCGGCTACGTCGCCCTCGGCGTCGTCCTGGCCCTGCGGCCGGAGCTCACCGGGGCCCGCGACTGAAAGAGGACCCC
This sequence comes from Geodermatophilus sp. SYSU D01176, assembly GCF_054050015.1. Taxonomy (NCBI): domain Bacteria; kingdom Bacillati; phylum Actinomycetota; class Actinomycetes; order Geodermatophilales; family Geodermatophilaceae; genus Geodermatophilus; species Geodermatophilus sp. SYSU D01176. The sequence goes on from NZ_JBJGYN010000074.1 coordinate 13,598, forward strand.
GCTGCCCCCCGCCACTCGCAGGCTCGCGGCGGGACCCTGCAGCGGGGCCGGCCCGCAGCGCCCCGCCACCCCGTGACCCGGGTGGCGGGGCGCCGTTCCGTGCGGCGGAGACTGGACCGGTGCGCTCGCTGGACACCCCGCTGCCCGACGTCTGGTTCACCCGTGACCTGCCGGTTCTGCGCGCGGTCGCGCGGCTGGTCGACGGGCCCGAGTACGGCGGCAACCCGTACCTGGGCCAGGTCGTGCCGGCGAGCGGGTTGCCCAAGGCGGAGGTGACGGCGGCGGCGCGGGCGCTGGTGTCCGCGGGCTATGTCGAGGCGCTGACGAACTACGCGGGCGAGATCGTGCGGTTCACCGGCGTCTCGGCGGAGGCCCGCCGGCTGGCCGGGCTCTGGCCGACGCCGCAGGGGGAGTGGGACCGGCTGGTCGAGCAGCTCACCGCGCGGGCGGAGAACGCGCCGACCGACGTGGAGCGGGCCCGGTGGCGGGCCTTCGCCGACGCCGCGGTGGCGGTGGGCCCCGACGACGGTGCGCTGCTCATGTCGGCGCTCATCGGTGGGTACGTGCCCCGCGCCCGCTGAGGGCCGGGATACGACAGCGCCCCCGCCCGGCTGAGCCGGACGGGGGCGCTGTGCTGATCGTCAGATCAGAGCGGGTTGACGTTCGCAGCCTGCGGGCCCTTCTGGCCCTGCTCGATGTCGAACGAGATCCGCTGGCCTTCGTCGAGCGAGCGGTACCCGCTGGTCTGGATGGCCGAGTAGTGGACGAACACATCCGGTCCGCCACCGTCAGGGGTGGCGAAGCCGAACCCCTTCTCCGCGTTGAACCACTTGACAGTTCCTTCGGGCATTGCTCGCTCCTAGCTGAGGTGGTGCATCGGGGTCCTGCCATAGCGCAGGGCCTTCCCGACGGGGACGACCTTAGCGGCCGGAGGGCGTCCGCGGGACCCTGGTCCGGGCGCGTCCGATCTTGCGGAGATCCTGCGGCTTCCTCGGCGGCGCCCTGCGGAGCCGGCCGGAGAGTCGTCCGTGCCGGGACGGACCCGGCCCCGAACGGAACGGACTCCGCCATGACCCCCGCCACACTCGCGCCCGGCCCGATCGTCCTGGTCGACGTCGACGACCTCGCCGAGGCCGACCTCGACGCGGACCTCGCCGAGCGGCTGGAGCCGGCCGGCCGGGTCGTCCTGCGCACGGACGCCGCCGGCGCCCCGGCCGACGAGGTGCGGCGGCTGGTCTCCGGGGTCGGCCCGCGGCCCGGCCCGGCGGACGTCGTCTCGCTGGCGTGGGCCATCCGCCGCGGGGGCGCCGCCGCGGCGGCCGCACACGACCTGGGCCTCAGGGCCGCGATGCTCGCGGGCTGAGCCCCCGGGCAGCGCTGCGGCACGGGCCGCGGTCAGAGCAGGCGGCCGGGGTCCTCGGGGAAGGGCCGGCCGCGCGACGGGACGGCGTAGTCGCCACCGGGCGCCGGGTCGACCCGCCGGCCGGCCGGCAGCGCCCGCGGCTCGGTCCGCCAGGAGGACACCGTGATGGGCCCGGGCTCCGCCCAGGACCCGGCGGCGAGCAGGGCCCGCTCCTCCTGCCGGGCGTGCAGCGCCTCGCGCCAGCGCCGGCCGCCGACGTCCACGGCGACGAGGACGGCGATGCCGACGGCCACCGTCAGGCAGGCGTCGGCCACCGCGGTGGCGACGTCCAGCGCGGTGAGGTGCGGCCAGCCGATGGCCTCCATCTGGGCGCCGACGATCTCGACGACGACGTAGAGCACGCCGTACACCAGGAACGGGACCCGCACCGTGCACCTCCCCCGTCGTGGACCGATGCGTCCTCAACGGCAGGGCGGCGGCCCGGGCGTCGTCCGGGCGGACGGCCCTCACCCGTCCGGGTGACCGGTCAGGGCCGCAGCACCTCGTGCCACGGCCGCACCGCCCAGTCGGCGACGACGCCGTTGACCACGAACGGGTCGTCGGCCGCGAACTCCTCGGCGGCCTCACGGGTGGCGAAGACGCCCATCGCCTCCCCGTTCATCGGCTCGTCGAAGGTCCCGATCATCAGCAGGTCCCCGCGGCGGGCGAACTCGTCGACCCGCGCCGAGTGGGCGGGGTAGTGCTGCTGGGCGAGGGGGAGGAAGTCCTCGACCGCGCGGTAGGTCAGCACGTACTTCATGGCGGCGCATCCTGGCCCGGAGAGCGCCCGCCCGGGGCGTCCGGAGCGCTCGACCGTGCGTGACCGGGCCCGGGAGCGGGTCACGCGGACGGGTGACGCCGTGCTGCCCACCCCGGGACGGCGGGTCGTGGTCCCCGGGTGACCGCCCCGCTCGTCGCCGTCCTGGTGATCGCCGTGGGCCTGCCCCTGCTCGCCTGGTGGGTCGCCGGTCGGCCCGGCGGGTCACGGCTGCGCCCGGGGGCCGATCCGCACCGTCGAGCTCAACGACGACCCGCCGCCCGGCGACGCCGGCTGAGCCGGCGGACATCCTCCGCGCGCCGCCCAGCGGTTCTCGGGTGATCGGGCGGGAGGTCAACTGGCGAGATCGGCGGTCTCGCACGCGTCGAGCCTGGTGACCGTGCGAGACCGCCGATCTCGCCGCGGCGACGGCACGAACCGTCAACCGATCAGCACACCGCTGTCAGTCGCCGCCGTCGGTGCGCCGGGGTCGGTCGGTGCGCGGTCCCGGCGCGTTGAGCCCGTACCGGACGCCGAGCAGGCGGAGACCGAAGCAGAGGGCGGCGGCGCCCACCGCGGCGGGCAGGCCGTAGACCCCCGTCGTGAGGGCCAGGACGGTCACGGCGGCGGCCAGGAGGGCGGGGATGGCGTAGAGCTCGCTGGTGAGGACGGTGGGGACCTGCCGGATCAGGACGTCCCGCAGCGTTCCGCCCCCGACGCCGGTGAGCGCGCCCAGGAGGACGGCCTGGACCGGGCCGAGCCCGAACTCCAGCGCCTTGCTGGCCCCGGTGACCGCGAAGAGGCTCAGGCCGGCGGCGTCCAGCACGGTGACCGGCGTGCGGAGTCGTTCCTGGTGGCGGGCGACGGTGAACGCCAGCAGGCCGCCGGCCGCGGCGACGAGCAGGTACCGCCAGTCGCTGAACGTGGCCGGCGGCAGGTCGTCGAGGATGACGTCGCGGACGATCCCGCCCCCGAGCGCGGTCGTCACGGCGAGGGCGACGACGCCGACGATGTCGAGGTCGGCGGCACGCACCGCGGTCAGCGCGCCGTTGAGCGCGAAGGCGAACGTGCCGACCAGGTCCAGGACGAGCAGCAGGGTCACCTGACCGGTCACGTCCGTCCCCCTGCCCTGTCTGCCGCACGCTGTCCCCGCCGGGAGCCGGGCCGCGCCGCTCCCGGCCGCCGGGATGCCCTGACGGAGCAGGACCGGCCGGTGGCCCCGACCCGCTCGTCCGGGCGCGGGGGGGGGGGGGGGGGGGGGGGGGGGGGGGGGCGGGCCCCCCCCCCCCCCCCCCCCCCCCCCCGGGACGGGGGAGTCCGCACCCGAGGCTATCCGCGCGCGCAGGAGCGTGTCGGCAGGCTCGCCCGGCGTGGCGCGACGGCCCCCCTGCGAGGTCCC
>NZ_JBJGYN010000075.1:0-16919 GCF_054050015.1 Geodermatophilus sp. SYSU D01176
GTCGGTGTACGCCCGCCCGTCGACGTCCCACACGGTGGCGCCCGCGCCGCGGGCCAGCGCCACCGGCGGGGTCTTGTAGTTGTTCATCATCACCGCCGACCAGCGGGCGGCCAGCTCCTCCGTGCGGCTCACCGCGCGGCCTCCGCGTCGGCCGGAACCGGGCTCGCGCCGTCGACCGCCGGGAGGACCATCGTGCCGGTACCCTCGGACGTGAACATCTCCAGCAGCAGGGCGTGCGGGGTGCGCCCGTCTACGACGGTCGCCCGCGTCACCCCGCCCTCGACCGCCCGCAGGCAGGCGGCCATCTTCGGCACCATCCCCGAGTCCAGCGTGGGCAGGACCTCGGCCAGCTCCCGGCTGTCGATCTTCTGGACCAGCGAGTCCCGGTGGGGCCAGTCGGCGTAGAGGCCCTCGACGTCGGTGAGGACGACGAGCTTCACCGCGCCCAGCGCGACGGCGACCGCGGCGGCGGCGGTGTCGGCGTTGACGTTGTGCACCACGCCGTCCCGGTCCGGGGCGACGGTGGCGATCACCGGGATGTGCCCGGAGTCCAGGAGTGCGCGCACCGGCGCGGGGTCGACGGCGACCACGTCGCCGACCAGGCCGACGTCGACCGGTTCGCCGTCCACCGTGGCGGGGGTGCGCTCGGCGGTGAACAGGCCGCCGTCCTCACCGGACAGGCCGGCCGCGCGTCCGCCCTGCTCGTTGATCAGCCCCACGACCTCGGGGCCCACCTGGCCGACCAGCACCATCCGGACGACCTCGATGGTCTCCTCGGTGGTCACCCGCAGGCCGCCGCGGAACTCGCTGGCGATGCCCAGGCGGTCGAGCATCGCGGTGACCTGCGGCCCGCCGCCGTGCACGACGACGGGCAGGATGCCGCAGGTCCGCAGGAAGACCATGTCCTCGGCGAAGGCCCGGCGGCACTCCTCGTCGACCATCGCGTGACCGCCGTACTTGACCACCACGACGTTGCCGTGGAACTCCTTGAGCCACGGCAGCGCCCCGGTCAGGACGGCGACCTTCTGCTGATCGCCCTCCGGGTCGTAGGTGCGCATCACGCGCGTGGTGCCGATCCGCCGACGGGGCCGCGGCGTCGCGAGCGGGGGGTCCACCCGGGGGGTGGCCAGGTTCTCCGTGACCAGTTGTGTCATGTCGAGTGCACCGTTCTCGTAGACGTCTGCAAGGGCTGGGATGCGGGTCCGGGAGGGGTCCTCCAGGAGCCGCGGTCGGGGTCGGCGCGGGGCCGGTGGGGTGGCACCGGGCGTCAACCCCCACCGCTGTGCACGCCGACGAGGGATCGCGTCCAGGCGACCTCGTGCTGCATCTGGCCGGTGCGCTGGAAGAGCCGGACCTGGTGCGTACCGGCCAGCACGCGGGTGAGGGCGTCGCGGTCGACGGGTTCGAAGCCCAGCCGTCGCCAGAAGGGCCCGCGATGGCGGCTGAACAACCACGCCTGACGGGCGCCCTCCTCGGCCGCCCGCTCCAGGGTGAAGGCGGCCAGGCGCAGACCCAGGCCCTCACGCCGCCACGCCGGATCGACGGCGACGCTCCGGATCAGCGCCTGCCGACCGTCCGCCGACAGCTCGTACCCTGCGGAGCCCCGCACCTCCCCCGTGGCGTCGCGCAGCACCCACAGCCGCACGGCCGGGTCCCGGAGGCCACTGCTCGTCAGGTCGGCGCGGGTCAGGAACCGGAGCACATCGGGGACGTCCGCGGGGGTGAGCCGGGCGAGCGTTTCCTCGAACCGGGAGCCCCGGCTGTCGACCGGCAGAGCCAGGTGCCCCGGCTGTGGGTGCTGAGGCGTGGCGGGGAACACCGGCTGCGAGGCGGCACCGACGAGGACGGCGCTGCCGGCCGGTGCGTGCCTGGCCGGTGTCCGGAGCCGGGCGCGCCGCCGTCGGCGGTCGGCCGGGCGAGGGCCTCCGGCATCGGCAGGACCGACCGCAGCGGCCACGAGACCGAGGGCGAGGGCGAGCAGGCTCGGGAGGACGGCGTACACGGTCCTCCAGCGCTGCTCTGAGGGGTGAGTGGAGACAGGCGTCGGGGTCAGGGGTGGCCTCATGGGTCAGGTCCTTGGATTACGTGGGCATGCAGGCGTGCGTTCAGTCGTGGGCGCTGCGGGATGGGCGCATGCCAGAGACCGGCTGCCGGTCAGCACGCCCGTGGAGGGACGTGGCGGCTCAGCCGGGGAAGAGGGTCAGTCGGGGCAGCAGCCCGGGTCGTCGGCGCCCCCGACGACCGATCCGGCGACACCGGAGTGGAGCAGGACGGCGGCGGCACCGAGGGACGGTGCCGCCAGGGCGGCAGGCAGGACCGCCACCGGGAGGCCGAACGCGCACTCGCTGCCCGCACCGCACGAGGCCGAGGACGCGTGTGCGCCCGTCGCCGGCGCGCTCGGCGCGACCGGTGCGGGCGGCGGCGGGGCCAGGGGAGCGGGCACCGGCGGAGCCGGGGCCGGCGGCGGAGCGACCGGGACCTCGTCGGCGGCGACGACGGCCGTGGCCGCGGATGCCCCGGGAGCGGGGTCGTCCCGCTCGGCCGAGGACGCGAGCCCCCAGGACGACACGACGGCACTGCTCTGCACCGGCGCGTCGTCGTCGGCCGGGGCCAGCAGCGCCTCCCGGAAGACCGACGGTGTCGGGGCAGGCAGGGGATCTGTGGCGGGGACGGCGACGGCCTCCGGCCTGGGGGCAGCGCTCTCATTGCCCGTGGCCTCGGGGACCACGACCTCGGCGTCCAGGGTGGTCGTGACCGTCGCCGCCTGGGGCGCCGCGGGGTCGGCCGTGGGAACCGGCGCACCCCCCGTCCCCGCATCCGTCGCCGGGGGCGTGTCCGCGGGGCTCGCAGCGTCCTCCGGGGTGGTCGTCCCGCGGGAGGCCGTCTCCGGGGTGGTCGTCTCCGGGTTGCTCGGTGGCGTCGATCCCGGAGCCGCCGGGGTGGCTGGGGACGGCGCAGCCGGGACCGCGGGCGCGGGCGTCGACCCCGGTGCTGCCGGCGCAGGCGTCCCCGCCGGGGGTGTCTCCGGCGTGGACGTCACGGGCTGGGGTGTCACGGGCGAGGGCTCAGCCACCGGGGCGGGGGCGGGAGTGGCCGGCTCGTCCCCCGACGAGCCACTCGGAGACTCCGGAGCGGCCGCATCGCCACCGGAGGAGGGGGCGGGGGTGGCCGGCTCGGACGGCGGGGCGACGTCCGCCGGCCCGCCGGGTGCACCGGAACCGGTGGCCGGTTCGTCCACGTCGTGGTCGTGCGGCACGGGCGCCGGGGGCATCGGCTGGTCCGGCCAGTCGACGTCGTGCCGCTCGGCCGCGGGCGCAGGGAACGGCACGGACTCGCCCTGCTCGGCGGTGGGGGCCTCCTGCGGCGTGTGGGCGGCGGCGGAGCCGGCCGACACGACCGTTGCCACCCATGCGAGTCCGAGGAACAGCGCGACCAGGACGACCCGCCGGACCCACGGGGGGAGCGTCGCCGACACGGCGGACGCGACTACGGAGAGTGACGCATATGCGCCACGCGCCGTCGCGCCATCGACCGCGCCCGTGTGCACTCGCCGCTCCCGGACCACATCCGTTCGAACGACGATGTGGCACGTGACGTGGGCCCTCTTCCCCCGTCACTGAACTCGACTGTCAGCTGGACATGAGGAGGCGTCAACCGATTCGGGCACAACTCGTGTACACGCCGGGTCGAAAAACACGGAGAGTCACCATCCAACCCGGTTACGCAGCGAGACAGTTCCGTTTGATCCCATCGCCCGAGGGTCCGCAGAGGCGACGGCATCGCCCGGCGACGACCGCCGTCGAGCGGCAGGAGGCCGCAGCCGTGGACGGTGTCGCGCAGTCTCGCGGCGTCGGGGCGGGCGTCGACGTCCTCCGCGTAGCGGATCACCTATGAGACGGGCAGCGCCAGGCACGGGGCGGCCAGGGGCCGATGCTGCTCACCGGCCGCCCGGCCGGTCAGGTCGACGTCCTCCCGCGGATCACGATCGCCCCACCCCGGCACACGGCGACGCCGTTGATCGTCACGTCCAGCCGGTCGCGTTCGAACGCGGCGTCGGTGGTGCCGATCGCGCCCAGCACCCGGCCCCAGTCGGGGGGCGTTGCCGAACAGCGCGGTCTCGAGCGGGTCGTTCCGGGCGCAGGCGCGGCCGGCGGTCAACGCGTCCTCGACGCCGGCCGCGCCCCGGACGGTGATCGCGATGTCCTTGAGATCCGTCGCTCTCGGCCGGCCGCCGGAGTCCGGGCACCGGCGGGGTCAGGACAGGGCGCCGACCTGACGCAGCACCTCGAGGACCTCCGGCAGGTCGGAGAACGCCTCCCGCACGTCGTCCGGGGTGACGATGGAGTGGGCGTTCGTCTCCAGGTAGTCGGCCAGGGCGGCGTCGAAGGCCTCCCGGCCGGCCCGCTCGCGGGCCTCGACCAGGGCGGCGCCCCCGAGCGTGTAGACGGTGTCGTAGTAGGTGCTGCTGGGCCGCCGGAACTCCGCCGCCCAGTACGTCATGGAGCCACCCACCGGCGGGGCCTCCGCCGTGGCGAGGTGGGCGAACGGCTGCTCGTCGCCGTCGGCCACCGACTGGGCGAACGTCGCGAACGACTCGTCCAGCCAGGGGTGCTCGCCCTGGTCGTTGCCGACCCACCCGTAGAACCACATGTGCGCGAGCTCGTGCGTCACCAGCCCGCGACGCTCTGCCGGGTCCACGTCCCCGAACTGGATCGCCCCGGGGAACTCGATGCCGCTCGTCTGGCTGGAGAGCACCACGACCCACAGGTCGTCGTAGGGGAACGGGCCGAGCAGGTCGACGAGGTCCCTGTTGGACTCGGCGATCTGGTCCAGCCAGGCCCCCGCGTCGGCCTCCTCCACCGCCCGGTCCAGGCCCACCCGCACGCGGACGCCGTCGATCGTCCGCTCGGTCACGTCCAGGTCCCCGACCGCGACGGCGACGTCGCGCACCGCCGGGGCGGTGAAGCGGTGGACGGTCGTCCCGCCCTCCCCGCCCTCCGTCCCGTCCGCCTCCCCGGTGCCGAGGACCTCGTAGCCGGACGGCGCGACGACCTCCAGCGAGTCCAGCAGGAAGTCCTCGCTCACGGCGGTCTCGCCGTTGACCGGGACGGCCGGACCGCGCTCCCACCCGCGCCCCCGCTCCCATGCCAGGAGGGGGAACGCGGTGGCGAACCAGGCGACCTCCGCGTCGGAGGAGGTCCCGACCCGCTCGTTGACCTCCTCGCCGAGGACCAGGTCGAACGTCAGCTCGGCGGTGACGGTCTCCCCCGCCGACACGCAGTCGGGCAGCGGGACCTCGACCAGGGTGCCGGCCGGTGCGCCCTCCGGTGCGCCGGCGGCGATGTCGAGGAAGGCGGCGTCCCGGCCGTCGACCTGCACGTCCGACACCGTCAACGAGCTCCCCGCTCGCGAGGTGGCCGGCTTGTTGGGCCAGGACCGGAAGACCAGTTCGCAGGTGTCCAGGTCCGGCGTGAACTCGACGACCTCCCGGCCGGCCACCGTCGCGAGGTCGGGGGCGACCTCGAAGCGCAGGTCGACCACCGGCCGGTCGGGCCACGGCTCGGGGCCGACGGGCTCGGGGCCGACAGGCTCCGGGCCGACGTCGCCCGGGCCCGCCGAGGTGCAGCCGCTGAGGACCAGCGCCGAGCACACCAGGACACCCGTGGACCACCGTCGACCTGCGCGCATCCCCGTCCTCGAGGCCTGGGTGACCGGGCGGTCCCGGCCGACACCCCCATTCTGACGTGCACCCACCTCCTTGCGTTCCGCTCGCGACGAGGAGTGAGCCATCCGGTATCGGCAGGCGGGCCGGTGTCCCTGGGGCGGGTGAATCGAATGTGACGACCGTGACCGACTGTTATCTAGCGGATGCGCACCGCATGTGTCAGCCTCGAAGAGTCACTACGCAATCACTGTCCGTCGCCACGGGTGAGCGGGCGTCCGGAGGACCACTCGTGCGCAGTTCCCTCTCTACGGCCGGCCGTCGGGCCAGCGTCCTCGCGGCCGCGGCTCTCGTGTCCCTGACCACCGCCGCGTGCGGTCCCGCCGACCTCCAGCTCGGCACCGCCGGCGCGGCCGGCCAGTCCGACACGAGCAGCCGGACGGCGATCGACCCGCCGGTCGCGATCGGCGACGCCGCCACGCAGCCGAGCGACGCCGTCCCGACGCCCGTGCCGACCCCTCCGGCACCGGCCCCTCCGACCCCGGTCCAGACGCAGCCGCAGACCCCCGCCGCCGGGTCCCCCGGGTCGCCGGTCGAGGACGTGGACGAGCCCGCGGCGGCATTCGTCCCGTCCCACGTCGCCTCCGGGGTCCCGCCGGCGGCCGGGACGGCAGGCCAGGGACGGCGTGACTCCTCGTCGGGCCGGTCGACGAGCGCCCCTGCCCCCGCTCCTGCCCCCGTCGCCGCGGCCGCCGCACCCACCGCTGCCGGTGCCTCCACCGGCGGGTCGGGCGGGGCGTTCACCGACCAGGCGCGCTGGTCCTTCACCGCGGGCAACGGCCAGACCGGCAACTACCTGCTCTACGCCGCCGGCATCGACCCGGCGAAGCCGGTGGGGCTGGTCGTCTACGTCGACGGCACCGGCGAGTACGGCGTGGACAACCCGACCTCGTCCTACGCGCTGGGTGGCTCGTCGGGGCTGGTGGCCACCAGCAGGGCGCGCAACATGATCACGCTCGCCGTGGAGAGCCCCAACCAGTCCTGCGAGTGCTGGCACAGCGGCGACACCGGTGCCTATGCGGACTTCCTCGCCGGGCTCGTCGAGAGGCAGCTGAGCAGCTACCCAGTCAGCGAGGTGTGGCTCAGCGGCTTCTCCTCCGGCGCGCAGGAGATCACCCGCTTCCTCGTGCCGCGGCACCCGGAGCTGATGCGCCTCGGCGGCGGCTGGGTGGTGTTCGGCGGCGGTGGCCCGCCGGCCGACGGCGGGTCCGCCGTGACCGCGGCACGCATGGCCGGGGTCCGCGGCCACTGGTTCACCGGCACCGCCGACACGTCGGTCCCGCTGACCGCCTCCTGGGGCGCGCAGGCCGGGGAGCGGTTCTACGCCGGTCGCGGCGTCGTCACGTCGAGCGAGTACCCGGCCGGCGTCGGCCATGCCCTCGACGGCCGGCTGGGCCGCACGGTCGGGCAACTGATCGACGCCTCGTGACCACCACGGTGGGCGCTCCCCCACGGGGAGCGCCCACCGTGGCGCCCGGGTTCAGCGCGGGCAGCCGGCCGTCAGCACCCGGTCCACCAGGTCCTGGGTGAGGTCGGCCCGGACGTCGTCGGGCACCGGGAGCCCGCTGTCGGTGTACCAGTCCGGCGTGGCCTCGGGGTGCGGCCCCACGACTGCCACCGCACCTCGGCCGAAGGGCGCGACGACCGCCGCGGGCAGCCCGTTGTCGTAGGTGGCCAGCACCTCCGCCGGTCCCCGGGCCGGGTCCAGGTCGAACCAGGCACCGTCCTGGAAGTAGACCTGGCGACGGCGTCCCGCCCAGGTCAGCGTGACGAGGCTGTCGCCGTCGTGGTCGGGACGGGCGCCGGGCGAGGAGATGAACCGGTCGGCGTCCCCGGGCAGCAGGCCGAAGCCGGGGGTCTCGCCGGCGAGGTACCCGCCCAGGCAGAACCCGAGGTACGCCCCACCGGACCCGACGAACTCCCGGATGGCCTCGCGGGAGCGCCTCATCTTCCGGTACGCCCGCCGCAGGCCACCTCCGCCCGGCTGGGCGTAGAGCCGGGCGCCGGCGAGCACGCCCGGCTCCAGCGGCAGTTCCTCGCGCGGCCCGACGAAGCGGACGTCGAGGTCCCGCCGGCTCCGGCGCAGCGCGGCCGCCACCGCCTCCGGGCACCCGGGGGTGGACGCCGGCCCGCGGTAGACCAGCGCCAGGTCACGGCGACCCGAGGGTTCAGGGGGCACGGACCCGACCGTCTGCGTCGAGCACCAGCGCCTCCCGCCGCGGTGACGTCGCCGACTGCACCCTGCGGCGCACCGCACCGGTCGCCCGGGCCACGAGCTCCTCCAGTGGGCCGCGCGCGTGGTAGCGGCTCCACACCAGCGCGAGCGCCACGACGACCGCGAGGTGGATGAGCAGACCCGTGAGGTCGCCGGGGAGAAGGCCCAGCATCAGCAGGTGCAGGGAGTACAGCGTCAGCGTCATGCTCCCCGCGGCGGCCAGCGGCCGCAGGAGCACGCTGGTGGTGCGGCCGACGAGGATGGCGACGCCGAGCACGACCAGACCGAGCCCGATGGTGGAGGCCAGGTCCAGCGGGGTGGTCGAGTGCGGCGCCAGGCTGGCCAGCCACCAGGCCGTGTCCGTCGGCGTCGTCCCGGCCCACCCGGTCGCCATGACCTCGGCCAGCTCGTCCGAGGACATCGACGCGCTCGCGGCTGCCTCGAGGTCGATGCGGCCGCCCAGGACGTCGAGCAGGAACCACGAGACCGTCTGCGCGGCCACGACCAGCCCGGCGCCGGTCAGGACGATGAGCCCGACCGTGCGCCGCGACGTCAGCAGCGCACGCCCGACCGCCAGGCCGGCGCAGAGGTAGGCCATCCACGGCAGCGCCGGGTACACGCCGGTCAGCGCGAGCTCCCGCAGCACCAGGCCCGGCTCGCTGACCAGGGCGCCGAACGTCAGGTTCGGCACCGTGTCCCGCACCTCCGTGCCCGACCGCAGCCAGTGGCTGAGGACCGGCACGACCACCGCGATCGTCGCAGCCAGGGCGATGAGGGCACGGCTGGACAGGGTCAGCAGCGGGACGGCCAGCACGAACAGCAGCGCGTAGTACGGCAGGATCACCGCGGCGAGGTCGGCGGGCACCACGGCACCCAGGAGCAGCCCGACGCCGCCGATGATGAGCGCCCGCACCAGCAGCGCGGCCGCGTGCCCGGGCCAGGTCCGCGCGGTCGGCCGCTGCCGGCGGCCGGTGGCGAACGCGACACCGACGCCTGCCAACAGCGCGAACAGGGCCGCCGACTTGCCCCCGGCCAGCGTCCAGGCCAGCGACACGTTGCCCTCGTCGTCGACGGAGTCGATGGTGTGCACGGCCATCATGCCGAACAGCGCGATCCCGCGGGCGGCGTCGACGCCGACCAAGCGGGCGCTCGACCGCAGGGTCGGCGCGCTGCTCGACGGGGTGCCCGGGACGTCGCCGGACGGGGCCGGCTCGCAGGCGTGGGGCAGCGACGGCTGCGTGCTCGCGGTCATCGCCGGACCGCCGTCGCCCCGGCCGGCACCCGGCGCCGGTCGCGCGCCGGCGCGGCCGTCGGAGCCCGTCCCACCTTCTGAGCCGGGATGCCGCACCAGGTGGTCTCCCTCGGCAGCACCTCGCCCTTCATCGCCAGCGACATTGCCGACAGGGTGGCGTCCTCCTCCACGACCGAGCCGTAGAGGACGACGGCCTTGTCGCCGATGGTCGCGCGGTCGCGCAGGGTGACGTGGTCCATCTTCATGACGCGGTCCTCGAAGAGGTGGGTCTGCAGCGATGCGTTCGTGCCGACCGAGACGTCGTCCCCGATGGTCACGAGGTCGAACTCGGTGAGGTACGTCGTGTCGACCAGCGTCCGCCGGCCGACCCGGGACCCGAACAGCCGCAGCGCCGGGCCGAGCAGGGGCGTGCCGGTGAGGAAGGTGAGCAGGGCCGGCACCGCCGCCGCCTCGTAGATGCCGGTCACGAACTCCGTCCGGCGGACGAAGCCGCTCCACAGCGGCCGCACCCGCGGCCGGTAGCGGCCGACGACGACCCACTTGAGCGCGGCCACGAGGACGACCACCAGGACGCTGGAGGTCAGGGCGACCAGCGGCGCGAGCAGCACGGTGGCCACCGTGTTCCAGGAGAGCGCCAGCGCCGAGAGGCCGTACAGGGTCGCGAAGGTCGCGACGGCCAGCAGGGAACTCGGCAGCACGATCCGGAGGGCCTCGATCGCGTAGCGGGCACGGACCTGCCGGCGCGAGGGGGCGTAGGTGTCGGCCTCGGTGAACTTCTCGAACACCTCGCGGCGGGGGAGGAAGAACGGCGGCGAGCCGAGCCACGAGGTGCCGGCCTCGGTGCCGGCGGTCGGCGGGACCGAGCGGACGCCGATGAGCGACCCGTCCCCGAGGTGCGACCCCGACGGGACGAAGGCGGCGTTCCCGACGAAGGCGCGGGAGCCGATCTCGGTCCGCCGGAAGGCGACGTGGCCGTTGGCGTAGGTGGCGCTGCCCACGCTGGCCATGTCGGCCACGAAGCTGCCCTCGCCCACCGTGAGCAAGTCCGGGTCGATGTTGGCGATGGTGGACACCTCGGCGCCCTTGCCGACCCGGGTCCCGAGCGCCCGCAGCCACATCGGCGTGTAGAGCGTGGAGTACATGGTGTTGTTGAACAGCAGGCTCTGCTCGAGCAGTTTGTCCCCCAGCCACTTCTCCAGGCCCAGCTGCGACCGCAGGTGGTGCACGCCCTCCGGGGTCGCCGGCAGCACGAGGCGCCGGGCACCCAGGATGAGGGCGCACGAGGCCGCCACGAACAGCGGGCCGGACAGCGCCGTGGCCAGGAGGCCGGCCGCCGTCCCGAAGCTGAGCAGGACCCACCAGACGACCGCCACCACCGGCAGCAGGATGAGGAACGGCAGCAGCTCGAGCAGCAGGACACCACCGGCGAAGCCGGCCAGGAGGTGGCTGGGCCAGGTGCGCGGCGCCTCGTCGCAGGCCGCCATGAGCTCGACGACCGGGTCCATCGAGTCGGGCGCCGGACGGGCCGGGGACCCGGCCCAGGTCTCGCCGGCGGGGACGCTCCGGCGGGACGGCAGCAGCGACTGGTCGCTGAGGATGGCGTTCTCGCCGACCTGCGAGTCGCACTCCAGCACGCTCTCGGAGCCGACGACCGCGCCGGCACCGACGGTGACCGGGCCGATGGTCAGGATGCCCTCGGCCACGCGGTGGGCGTGCAGCTGCGTGCCGTAGCCGATCGTGGCGCCGCGGCCCACCCGCAGCATGGACGGCAGCGAGACGTTCGCCGTCCCGATGTGGGCCTCGTCGTCGATCTGCGCACCGGCCAGCCGCAGGTAGGTCACCGCCCACGGCGATCCGCTGAGGACGGTGAGCGGGGAGATCGACATCAGCTTCTGGAGGATCCACACCCGCAGGTGCATGCCGCCCCACAGCGGGTGGTCACCGGCGCGCAGCCCCCGGGAGAGCAGCCGCGCGCCGACGACCGGGAAGACCCAGCGGGCCAGCAGGTAGACGGCCGGCAGCGCGATCGCCAGCTGGAGGACCAGGGCGAGCGAGGGCTGACCGTCGTTGAGCCCGTACAGGACGCCGACGGGGAACAGGAACAGCAGGATGATCGCGTAGAGGACCGCGACCTGCGCCGTCCCGAAGCCGACGACCCGCTGCCGGGACGGCGGTGCCGGCCGGGGCTCGCGCGGCTCGAGCGTCACCGGCTCGTCGGACCGGCCGGTGGTGCCGTCCTCGAGGAAGGTCGCCAGGTCCCGGACGGTGGGGTGCTTGTAGAAGTCCAGGATGGACAGCCCCGAGCCGAGCTCGCTCTCCCGCATCGCGGACACGACGTTCGCCGCGACGAGGGAGTGCCCGCCCAGCGCCTCGAAGAAGTTGGCCTCCACCGAGACCGCGCCGGCGGGCAGGTTGAGCATCTGCTCCCACAGGCCGGCGATCCAGGCCTCCGCCGGGGTCGCCGGCGGCTCGTGCTCGCGGTCGGTGCGGATCAGCCGGGGACGGGTGGGCGCGGGCAGCCGGCCGCGGTCGGCCTTGCCGCTGGGCAGCATCGGGATCGAGGTCACAGCGTCGAGGTACGACGGGACCATGTAGGGCGGCATCTGGGCCACCAGCTGCTCGTGCAGCTTGGGGAGGACGGCGTCGGCCGCCCGGGCGTCCCGGAGGATGACGTAGCCCGCGAGCTCCCCGCCGGTGTCGGGGGACGGCAGGAGCGTCACCACCGCCCCGGTCACCTCGTCGTGCTCGAGGAGGACGCTCTCGATCTCCTGGAGGTCCACGCGGTGCCCCCGCACCTTGACCTCGCTGTCCGCCCGTCCCAGGTACTCCAGCTCACCGTCGGGCAGGAAGCGGCCCAGGTCGCCGGTGCGGTAGATGCGCTCACCCGGGATGCCGCGGGGGTCGGGGATGAACCGGTCGGCGGTGAGGTCGGGGCGGTTCACGTAGCCGCGCGCCACGCCGGGACCGCCGACGCAGATCTCGCCGACCTGCCCCGCGGGGACCGGCCTGCGGTCGTCGTCGAGCAGGGTGACCCGGTAGGTCGGCAGGGGGCGGCCGATGGTGACCTGCTTGCCCGGCCGGAGCTCGGCCATCGTGCAGGTGACGGTGGTCTCGGTGGGCCCGTAGGTGTTGAGGATCCGGCGGCCGGGTCCCCAGCGGTCGACCAGCTCGCGGGGGCAGGCCTCGCCGCCGACGTTCACCGTGCGGATCAGCGGCAGGGTGCGGTCGAGGGTCGCCAGCACGGTCGGGACGCAGTAGATCATCGTGATCTCGTTGTCCTCGAGGAAGTCGGCCAGACCCGACCCGACGCGGCGGCCGTCGGTGGGGCCGGCGACGAGCGTCGCGCCGACCGCCCAGGTGGGCCAGATCTCCTCGATGGAGAAGTCGAAGGCGATGGTCATGCCCTGGTAGACGCGGTCGGTGGGCTCGACCCCGTACAGGGACGGCACGATGCCGATGAAGTTGCAGATGCTCGACTGGGTGATCTCGACGCCCTTGGGGCGGCCGCTCGAGCCCGAGGTGTAGATGATGTAGCAGACCGGGTCGCCGTCGGACTCGATGCCCGGACGGGCGCTCGACTGGACCGCGAGCTCGGGTCCCAGCTCGTCGAGGTACAGGCCCTCGCAGGGCAGCGCGACGCAGGACGCGGCGAACGACGTGTGCGTCACCAGCAGGCTCAGCGAGGAGTCCTCGGCGATGTACTGCAGCCGGTCGGCGGGCGCCTCGGGGTCGATCGGGACGAACGTCGCCTCGGTCTTCGTGACGGCCAGCAGCGCGACGTAGGTGTCCACCGAGCGGTGCAGGAGGATCCCCACGCGGACGCCGGCGCGCGCGCCGCGGGACATCAGCAGGTTCGCCAGCCGGTTGGCGCGCTGGTCCAGGTCCGCGTAGGAGACGCGGTCGCCCTCGCACTCGAGCGCGGTGGCCGAGGGTCGCTCGTCGCAGGTGCGCTCGAAGAACCGGCTCAGCCGGGTCACCAGCGAGCGCTGGCCGGAGATCTCCGCCACGAAGTTGTCGTGCAGCCGGTACGACGTGGCGGTGTTGTCCCGCATCTCGTATCCGGGAGTTGCGGTCGGGGACTGCCGCTCGGCATCTCCCGCGAATGCCGAGAAGGAATCCCAGTCATCGCTGTGCGTCGTCATATATTCACTCTCTGGTGCCCTTCAGGGAACGAACTTCCCGAGGTTAGGTGCGGGTTTCCGGACGGTGCAAAGCCCCGTGGCGACGCCGGGGACCTTCCCGTGTCGGCCTCTTGACCTGGCCGAATTGGCGTTGCGCTCACGGGGGATGACCGATGCGTTTCGAACTGTGATGAGAGCGCACGGAAAAGCGCCGATGGCCTACATTCCGCTGCCGGGCACTCACGCAGAGCAGGTCGACGGCGTCTCGTTGCCTCGTCGACACGCCCGGATCGTGAGGAAGGTGGATCGTCGAATGGGAGAAAGGTCACCCGATGGTGAGCCCGTCGTCCTCCTCGCCCGCCCCGAGGACGTGCTGGGCCGCGGAGGCGAGCACCTCCTGACGCTCCGCGAACGACGGCGCGCCGCCGCCCTGCGCCACCGGGCCGACCGCGACGCCCACGTCGCAGCACACCTGCTCGTCCGCCACTGCGCCGCGGCGCTGACCGGTCGGCCGGTCGAGGCGCTCGAACTGGTGCAGGACTGCGCGGAGTGCGGCTCGACCGACCACGGCAGGCCCTCGATCGCCGGTCTCCCCGAGCTGCACGTCAGCCTGGCGCACACCCGCGGCGCCGTGGTGGCGGGCGCGGACCGCCAGCCGATCGGCGTCGACGTCGAGAGAGCGCGGACGAGGGACCTCGCCCCCGCCGTCCTGGCCCACACCCTCACCGCCGCCGAGGCGGCCCGGGTCCGCTCGGCGAGCGACCCGCCGCTCGCCTTCCTCCGCCACTGGGTGCGCAAGGAGTGCCTGGTGAAGCTGGGCGTGGTCACCCTCGACGCGCTGTCCCGCGTGGAGCTGGACCTCGCGACGGAGCAGGACGTCGATGAGGGACGCACGCGCAGCCGCTTCGGCCCCCTGCACCTGCTGGACTGGTTCGACCCGACCCTGGACGTCGCCGTCGCGGCGGCCGCCCACCGGCCCCCGGTGGTCGGCTCCGCCGACATCTGGGCGCCTTCCCGCCGGTCGTGACGCGGCCCGTCACCCGCCCGACGCGCGTCCCCGACCCGCGGGCGTCGTTCCCCCGATGGGGCAGTGGACCTCCGCGATCTGCGGATCCGTGCGTAGAGTCCGCCTCCGGCCGAGCCTGTCCCCGTCCTCCCGGAGGTTCCCTTGCGCAGGGCTGTGACCGTCCTGGGTGCCCTGGCACTCGTGTTGTCGGCTGCCGGGACGGCGTCCGCCGAGCCCCCGCAGGAGGTGACCGACCACATCACCGACCAGACCGGGCTCCTCGGCACCGGGAGGCCGGCGGCCGAGCGGGCCGTGGCGGACCTGGCGGCCGAGGACGACCTGCAGCTGTACGCCGTCTTCGTGTCCTCGTTCGACAACGCCGATCCCGGGGAGTGGGCGCGGGACACCGCACAGCTGTCCGGCCTGGACGAGACCGACGTCCTGCTCGCCGTGGCCGCCGGGGACGCGACCTACGAGTACGGGTACTGGGTCGCCGAGGACTTCCCGCTCTCCGAGGTGGACCTCGAGCGTGCGGTGACCGGCGAGGTGGAGCCCCGGCTCACGGCAGGCGACCGCTCCGGCGCGGTGCGGGCACTGGCCGTCCAACTCCAGGACCTGGCAGCGGCCGAGGAGGAGGAGGCGCGGCAGGCGGCCCCGTGGTCCGCCTCCACGATCATGCTCATCATCGGCGGCGTCGCGGTCGTCCTCCTGGCCGCCCACCTGCTCTCCCGTCGGAAGTCCTCGACGACCCCGTCCTGACGGCCGGGGACGCGGCCGTCGGCACGTGTCGGCCGGTGGGCCGGGGCGCACAGGAGCCTCACAGGTCGGTCACCGGCAGACGGCAGGCGTCCCGTCCACGCTCCCCCCATGACCTCCCCGACGGTGATCCCCAGTGCGTCGACCCCCGTCACCGCAGGACCCCCGCGGTCCTCGTCACCTCCCGACGCTGACCGGCCCGCCGTGGTCCGCACTGCCCCTGCCGGGGCGCGCACGCGGGAGGCTGTGGCCATGAGCCTCGCCGCGCCGCACGACCCGGCGCTGTGCGCGGGGCAGGGGTGCTCCCGACACCACCCGAGCAACCACCACATGCGGACCTGGCCGAAGGTCTGGCGGCCGATCCTCGGCTACTCCGACCGGATGTGCTCGCACGGGGTCGGACACCCCGACCCGGACGACGTCGTCCACCTCCAGGCGCTGGGCGGGGCCTGCACCGAGCACGCGTGCGACGGGTGCTGCATCGCGCCCCTCACCACCAGCGCCTGACGGCCGCCGCGTCCCGGAGGCAGGAGTCAGCCCTGGGTGGTGTCGCGCAGCCGCGCGGCGGCGGGGAGGGCCTCGGCGTCCTCCTCGCGGCGCAGCACCCACGAGGCGGGCAGCACCAGGCGCGGCGCGACACCGACGAGGACGGCGACCAGGACGGCGACGCCGGCCAGCGCCTCCCCGGACTCCTCCAGGTAGGTGGCGGTCACCGCCCACTGCCCGACCGCCAGGGTGGAGACGGTCGAGAGCCCGACCGAGGCCAGGCCGTACGCCGCCAGGCAGGTGAGGACGCGGCGGCGGTCGCGGCGCTCGTCGCGGCTGACGAAGGCGAGGACGGCGAGCACGGCGGAGACGAAGGCGATGCTGGCGACGACGGCGCCGGCCTGGCCGACGGCCTGCGAGAGCGCGGCCATCGCCTCGACGTGCACGGTGCCGCTGATCTTGACGACGGCGATGCCCGCGCTGACCAGGCCGACGGCGAGCCACCAGGTGCGGCGCCCCGGCGCGCGGACCGCGCCGGCGATCGCGGCGACGGCGGCCACGGCGAACAGCGCGGCGACGTAAGTGCGGGGTGCGGAGTAGGGGGCGTCCATGGACAGGGCGCGGGCCACCGGGCCGGTGGCACCGGTCAGCCGGCCGATGTAGCCGGCGGTCTCCAGCAGCACCGCGGTCGCGGCCAGGCCGACGCCGACGGGCGGCAGCGGGATGCGCCGACGGGGCGTGCGCAGCCGCGGCCGGACGGCGGGCTCAGGAGCGCTCAGCGGGTCGGCGGCCCGCACGTCGGCGAGCCGGATGCCCCGGCCGACGACCACGGCCACCGCGAAGGCGAGCAGCACCCAGACGGCCAGTCCCCCGATAATCCACATCCACACGGACGGGTCATCGGCAGGTCAGCCGCCGGTCGTGATCGGCCGGTCACACCAGAGGGGGAGGCGGGGCGGGCGGGACGTCAGCGACGCGAGTGGGCAACGCCGGGTGTGAAACCGGCGGGGAGGTCGGCGGTCGTGAAGGGTCGCGGCGTGGCGGCCCGGGCATCGGCGAGGCGGATAACGCGCCCCAGGACGAGGGCGACCCCGAGGGTCACGAGCACCCACACGACCAGCACGCCGATCACCCACGCCTCCATGCGTTCGACATCGGCAGCCGTTCTGCTCACCGTGACCGTCCGCCCAAACACCCGTACTGGACTAACTTCAGCAGCCGCGGTCAGCCGGCGCGGCGGCCGAGGGCGCGGTGGGTCCAGCCTGCGGCGGTCCACGCCTCGCGGTCCAGGGCGTTGCGGCCGTCGAGCACCCGCTTCTGCGCCACGACCCGGCCGAAGGCGACCGGGTCCAGCTCCCGGT
>NZ_JBJGYN010000076.1:0-16131 GCF_054050015.1 Geodermatophilus sp. SYSU D01176
CCCCCCCCCCCCCCCCCCCCCCCCCCCCCCCCCCCCCCCCCCCCCCCCCCCCCCCCCCCCCCCCCCCCCCCCCCCCCCCCCCCCCCCCCCCCCCCCCCCCCCCCCCCCCCCACCGCCACGACCACCACCGGAGCCCACCATGGCCGCTGCCGCCACCACGGTCCGTCGCGCGACCCCCGCGGACGCCGCGACCGTCGCCGCGATGGTCCACGAGATCGCCGCACACGAGGACCAGGCCGAACACGTGCAGGTCACGGACGAGCAGTGGCGGCAGCTGCTCGACCGACCCGAGGTGGTCGTGTTGCTGGCCGAGCGCGACGGCGACGCGATCGGCTGCGTCTCCGCCGTCCGCCAGCTGCACCTGTGGACCGGCGGCGACGTGCTCGACCTCGACGACCTCTACGTCCGCCCCGGACACCGCGACGCCGGCGCCGGCCGACACCTCATGGCCGCCCTGGCTGCCGTCGCCGCACCCGGACAGCTGCTGATCCGCTGGGGCATGGAGGTCGACAACATCGACGCCCAGCGGCTCTACCGCCGCCTGGGCGCCAGCCTGCGGCCGAAGATCCTCGCCGCCTGGCCACCCGCCGCGTACACCGCGCTGCCCGTCGGCCACTGAGCCGCAGCCCGGCTGCCCGACCCGTGGACCTGGCGGAACCGCCGGTCCGAGCCACCGCGTCGCTACCGACGATCAACCCGTAGCCGGAGCACACGTCCGCACCCAGGAGACCGGGATGACCACCAGCGCACCGACCGTCACCGCGGCGACCGAGGCCACCGCCGGCTGCACCCTGGACGTCGGCGGCATGACCTGCGCCTCCTGCGTGGGCCGGGTGGAGAAGGCGCTCAACCGGGTGGCCGGTGTGACCGCCGCCGAGGTGAACCTGGTCACCGAGGTCGCCACCGTGCGCTTCGACCCGGCCCGGACCGGCGTGGACGAGCTGACCGCCGCGGTCACCCGCGCCGGCTACACCGCCACCCCGCGCCGCGAGAGCCAGCCCACCGCCGAGCGCCCCGGCCCCGGCGCCGACGCGCCTGGCGAGGACCGCACCGGCGAAGCGCACCTGACCGCCCTCGAGCGCACGTGGCAGATCACCCTCGCCACCGGCCTCGGCCTGATGGGCCTGATGTACGTGCCGCTGTACCTGGACACGATGGACTGGCTGATGCCGGCGATCCTCGTGGTCGCGACCGTCGTGCAGTTCTGGGCCGGCCGCGACGTCTACCGCGCCGCGTGGACCGCGGCCCGACACCGCTCGACGAACATGAACACCCTGGTGGCGCTGGGCACCGGCGTCGCCTACGGCTACAGCGCCTTCGTCACGCTCTGGCCCGCGGCGGCCGAGCGGTGGGGCCTGCCGCTGCACGTGTACTTCGAGACCTCGCTGGTCATCCTCGCCCTCGTCCTCGCCGGCCGGTGGATGGAGGCCCGCGCCAAGAAGCAGACCGCCGCGGCGATCACCGCCCTGGTCGGCCTCACCCCGAAGACCGCGCGCGTGGTGCGCGACGGCGCCGAGGTCGACGTGCCGGTCGAGCGGGTCGTCGTCGGCGACCTGGTCCGGGTGCGCCCCGGCGAGAAGGTCCCGGTCGACGGCGTCGTCACCGACGGCGCCACCGCCGTGGACGAGAGCATGCTGACCGGCGAGAGCCTGCCGGTGGACAAGACCGTCGGGGACACCCTCATCGGCGCCACGATCAACCGCACCGGCACCGTGGTGCTGCGGGCCACCGCGGTCGGCGCCGACACCGCACTCGCGCAGATCGTCCGCCTGGTGGAGGACGCGCAGGGCGCGAAGGTGCCCCTGCAGCGCCTCGCCGACCGGGTCTCGGCGTGGTTCGTGCCGATCGTCCTCGCCCTGGCCGCCGCCACCTTCCTCGCGTGGGCCGTGCTCGACCCGGACACCGGCCGGCTGACGATGGCGATCACCACCACCATCGCGGTGCTGATCATCGCCTGCCCGTGCGCGCTCGGACTGGCCACGCCGACCGCGGTCATGGTCGGCACCGGCCGCGCCGCCGAACTCGGCATCCTCATCGGCAACGGCGACGCGCTGGAGACCGCCCGCCGGGTCACCGCCGTCGTGCTGGACAAGACCGGCACCATCACCCGCGGCAAGCCGGCCCTCACCGGCATCACCACCACCGCCGGCTGGGCCGAGCACGACATCCTGGCGCTCGTGGCGGCCGCGGAGACCGGCAGCGAGCACCCCGTCGGTGAGGCCCTCGTCGCCGCGGCCACCGCCCGCTCCCTCGACCTGCCGCCACTGCGCACCTTCGACGCCGTCCCCGGCCACGGCATCGACGCCGTCGTCGACGAGCGGCACGTGCTGGTCGGCAACGCTGCCCTGATGACCGCCCGCGGCGTGGACGTCACCGCGCTCGCCCGCACCGCCGCCGCAGCAGCGGCGGCGGGCCAGACCCCGATGTTCGTCGCCATCGACGGGCAGCCGGCCGCGGTGCTGTCGGTCGCCGACACGGTCAAGCCCGAGTCCGCCGAGGCGGTCGCCCAGCTGCAGGCGCTCGGTCTGCGCGTGTGGATGCTCACCGGCGACAACGCCGCCACCGCCACCGCGATCGCGGACCAGGTCGGCATCGAGCACGTGCTCGCCGAGGTGCTGCCCGCCGACAAGGCAGCGCAGGTCCGCCGACTGCAGGACCAGGGGCACGTCGTCGCCTTCTGCGGAGACGGCATCAACGACGCGGCCGCGCTGTCGGCCGCCGACGTCGGCATCGCCATCGGCACCGGCGCCGACGTCGCCATCGCCGCCTCCGACATCACCCTCATCGGCGGCGACCTGCGCGGCATCGTCTCCGCGATCGCGCTGTCCCGGCGCACCGTGACCACCATGAAGCAGGGCCTGGGTTGGGCGTTCGGCTACAACCTGCTGCTGATCCCGGTCGCGGCCGGCGCCCTGTACTGGTGGAACGGGCTGCTGCTGGACCCGGTGCTCGCCTCCGCGGCGATGGCGATGAGCTCGATCAGCGTCGTCACCAACGCGCTGCGGCTGCGCCGCTGCCGCCGGCCGGCCACGGCGGACGAGGTCCTGCACCCGCCGCTGCGCGCCCGCATCGGCCAGTACGCCTACCTGACCGGCGTGGCAGTCGTCGCTCTCGCCCTCGGCGCGGGGCTGACCGCCGTGTCGCGGATGGACTTCGCCGAGCGCGGCATGAACGGCCAGCTGGCCTGGGCGCAGGGCACCGGCATGCCTATGCGGCCGGCGATGAGCGAGATGATGACCGCCGAGGTGCCGCCCACCGACGCCACCGACGCCGGCGTCGACGTCCGCCTCGACCTGCCCGCCGAGGTGCGCCCCGGGCAGCCGACCCGGCTGGTGGCCACCGTCGTCGACAGCGGGACCGGCGAGCCGATCGAGGACCTCACCCGCAGCCACGAGGCGTGGATGCACCTGATCGCCACACGGGAGGACCTGGGCACGTTCGCCCACGTCCACCCGCAGCCGACCGGCGAGCCCGGACGGCTGGCCGTGGAGGTCACGTTCCCGACTGCCGGCCGGTACATCGTCAACACCGAGTTCCGGCGGCAGGGTGAGATGGGCGACGTCCACTCCCGGCAGGTGGTCACCGTGGCCGGCACCGCGCCGGAGCCGGTGTTCCTGGCGGCCGGGCCGCGGACCGTGGTGGTCGGCGAGGTCCGCGTCGAGCTCGAGGGCGAGGCGGCGGCCGGCGGCCGCAGCGACCTGGACTTCACCGTCACCGACGACGCCACCGGTCGGCCGGTCGACGACCTGCAGCCGTACCTGGCCGCCGCCGGCCACGTCGTGGTGATGCGGGCCGACGGGCAGACCTTCGCCCACGAGCACGCCGAGGTCGAGGACGCGTCCGGCCGCCCGGTCTTCGCCCTGCCGGGCCAGACCTTCGGCCCGGAGCTCGATGTGCACGCCGAGTTCGCCACCGCCGGGACGTACCGGCTGTGGGCCCAGTTCAGGCTCGCGGACGGCGACGTGATCACGGTGCCGTTCACCATCGAGGCGACCTGAGCGGACCGGCGGCCCCGGCATGCTGCAGTCAGTGTGCGGGGCCGCTGCCCGACCACCGATCCTCCGGCCGTGGACGTCCCCGAGAACTGACCGAGGAACGAATGACACTCCATGTGCGCGCGGCGGCGCTCGACGACGTCCCGGCCGTCGCCGAGGCGCTCGCCGACGCCTTCGCCGACTACCCGTGGACCCGGTGGACGGTCGACGCCGACGGCCACGGCGGCCGGCTGCGGGCGCTGCACCACCTCTACCTGTCCGCCGTCGCAGTGCCCTTCGGTCGCGTCGACCTCGGGGCGGTGGGGCAGGACCTCGTGGGCATCGCGGTCTGGGTGCCCAGCACCGGGGTCCCCGACGAGGTGTGGGCGCACGTCGGCCCGGCTGCCGCCGAGCTGGCGGGGCGCCGGGCGGCAGCCGCCGCCGAGGCCGAGGAGAGGCTGGCCGACCGCCGACCGGGTGAGCCGCACCTGACTCTGGCCAGCCTGGGCGTCGTGCCGCACCGGCAAGGGCGGGGTCTCGGTGCCGCGCTGCTGGCCCCCGGGCTGGATCGCGCCGACCGGGACGAGCTGCCGGTGTGGCTGGAGACGAGCGCCGAACCGAACGTGCGGTTCTACCGCCGCCTCGGCTTCGCGGTGACCGACGTCGTCGACCTGCCCCGCGGTGGCCCGCGCACGTGGTCGATGCTCCGCGAGCCTGGAACGACGGCCGCCGATCGGACGGCGACCGCGGCGGTCGGGCGCCGGGCGGGGAGCGCCCCGTGAACGTGGTCCTGCTCGCTCTCGTCGTGGCCTGCGAGGTCGGGTTCTGGTGCCTGCTCGGCGCCGGCCTGGTGGCCCGGTACGTGATGCGCCTGCCTCGCACGAGCGCGGTCCTGCTGGCCGGCGCCCCGGTCCTCGACCTCGTCCTCCTGCCGGGCAGTCCCGTGGAGGGTCCTCGTCGCGCCGACCACTGCCCCACCGGGCTCGGGACCCGGGTGTGGTGGATGACCGACGCCGAGGGGGATGGCGTCGGTCGGCTGACCGCCCCCCACGCGTCCCTGCCGGCTCGAGCGGCCCGTCGGGGCCGCGGTCGGAGAGGGGAGCGGCCTGGCAGCCCTGGTCAGCTCTCGAGCACCGACATGATGTTGCCGCCCGGATCGGTGAACCAGGCGATCGCTGGACCCTGCGGACCGCGGGCGACGCCCTTGTCGTCCTGGTCGAAGCCCTCGTAGCGCTCGAACCGGACGCCGCGGGAAGCCAGTTCGTCCACGGCCGCCTCCACGTCCGGGACCGGGAAGTTCAGCACCGTGAAGGTGGCCGGTGTGTGCTCGGGCTTGGCGTACACCAGCACGTCGGTCCCGCCACCCAGGTGGAGGGTGAGAAGTCCGCCCATCTCCGGGTTCGCCTCGACCCGTAACCCGAGGGTCTCCTCGTAGAAGCGGCGGGCGGGGTCGAGGTCGGGGACGGCGAAGCCGCTGAAGGCAGGACTGTCGGTGAGCACGGTCGTTCTCCTCTCGCTCGGTCCTCGTCCCTTGGACCGTCGGCAAGCGCCGCACTCATCGGTCCCGCAGCTCAGGCGGCTGTGGTGCCTGTGCGCGTGGGCCGCAGTCCGCCGCCGTCGGCACCACGTTGCCGTACCGGTTGATGTGGTCACCCCTCGCCCGCGTTCGGGCATGCCGTCCGCCTGAGCGTTCCTCCGGCCCGACCTCCGCCCAGCCGCCGGAGCGTTCTCCAGTGTCTCTCCAGCTGGTCTCCCTGACCCGTCGCCGGCAGCCACGGTCCCCCCCGTCGCCACTCCGGCCCCCTCGCCGTATGCACGATGCTGATGACCGGATCGAACAGTCCCCCGACGTGGTCCATATGACCGCCGAGCTCGCCGCAGTGTCGCCGGGTGCCAGCGCGGTCACCCTGGCCGGTCAGGGGCACATCGCGATGACCACCGCCCCGGAGCTCGTTCGCCGCCGAACTCCTCGGCCTCCTGCGCGCGGACCGGACCGGCGAGCAGCAGTGACCCTCCCCGGGCCCGCCCGTCGCGGGGCCCGTGAGCCGCCGGGCAGCGGGAGCCCACAGGGAACGGGAGGGGCGCGGCACGTGATGACCAGCACGGTCGCGGACGACCTCCGTCGCTACGGCGAGTGCGTGGACCTGGCCGGGCTGATCCACCGCTGCGACCGCGGGATGCACCCGGCGATCCGCTACCCCGAGCCGCTGCCCGGGATCGGTGCGGTCGGCCCCATCGGCTCCGTCGGCTCGGTTCACGCCCGGCTCCCCGGCCACGCCTGGCTCTCCGCGCAGAGCCACGGGTTCGACGACGGTCCGAGAAGCCCATCTGGTCAGGTCAAGAGGCATACCGAACCAGGACGAACGGACCCGAACGGCCGCGACCGGACACCAATGGAGGTCAGACTGGTGGCCAAGCGTCGCCACCGCAGCGCGGGCGGGGCAGGATCGTGGCCGAGGCGGAGCCACGCCTGCGAGGTGGTCCCCGACACTCAACGAGGCAACGATCCTCGGCGGAGCACCCAGCCGGTCAGGGACCGCAGTCGACCCTGGCACCAGGATCACCACCGACTGGCCCACGGACACAGAAGAGCCGTCCAGGAGCGGATCCTTCCAGGAGCGAATCCTTCGACGAGGGAGCGGGCGATGATGACCGTGTTGACCACCAGCAAGCTGCGACCCGGGGGTGAGGAGGAGTGGGACGCAGCGATGCGCGATCGATTCGAGTCCGCACAACGCATGCCGGGCTGGATCTCCGGGCAGTTGCTGACTCCCGAGGACGATCCCCTGTCGCGGGTGATCGTCGGTACCTGGAACAGCGCGAGGACTGGGTGGCCTGGCATGACGACCCGGCGTTCCTCGACAAGCGCGCAGTCCTGGAGGGCCTGGAGTCAACGCCCAACGTGACGCGGTGGTTCTCCGTCGTGGCCGACGCCCGGGTGGGTGGTTAGCCGCCGCTGACCTGCGGTGCTGCTCTGCCGGTGGACTCGAACCAACAACCCTGCGACTTGATCCTGCGGCGTTCAGCATCGGTTGGATGGTGATGAAGACGCAGGTCAGGGTCGGGTCGCGTCATCGGACGGTGTTGGTCGCCGTCGACTGCTGAGGGTGGTCTGTTGGTCGCAAGTCGGTCGCCCCAGCGACCGACCGCCCCTCCTCCTCGGCGCCGCTGGAAGGCGGCTTCAGGCCAAACCACGGGTCCAAGGCGTTCGCCGGTCCTCGGCACTGACGATCCAAGATCCACAGTCGCTGAGTGCCAGGAGGTCACGGCGCTCCGCTTCCTGCCCTACCGCGGGTGCAGCCGGTGGAGGAAGGGACCGGCGTTCGCCCCGCTGCTGGGGGCGCCGGTCAGGGAGTCAAGGCCGACGTGCGCCCGATGCCCCGGGCGGCGGCCCGGACTCCGGGGATGTACGGGCGGACGGCAGACGGCGAACTGCCACGGACCACGATGGACAGCGCGGCAACGACGCTGCCGCGGACCTCGACCGGCGCGGCGACCGACACCGCGTCGTCGGTCACCTGCCGATCGCTCACCGCCACCCCGCTGCGGCGGACTTCGGCGAGGATGCGCCGCAGCTGCCCCGGGTCGGTGATCGTGTGTCGCGTGTACCCGACTAAGGGGTGGGCGAGCACTTCCTCCTGGACCTCGAGCGGGGCATGCGCCAGCAGCACCAGGCCCACCCCGGTCGGCGGCAGGGCAAAGCGCCCGCCGACGCGGGTCAGCACGCCGACGGCCGACCGCCCGGCGATCCGCTCGACGAAGACGACGTCGGTGCCGTCGCGGACAGCCAGCTGCACGTTCTCGTGGGTGACCTCGTAGAGGTCCTCCATGAAGGGGAGCGCCGCCTCGCGGAGCCCGAGACCGCGGGGGGCCAACGCGCCGACCTCCCACACCCGCAGGCCAACCCGGTAGCGCCCGTCCTCGTCGCGTTCGACTCCGCCCCACGCGCACAGCTCGGCCACGAGACGATGCGCGGTCGGCAGTGGCACGTCGACGGCTCGGGCGATCTCCGACAGCGTGAGCGCCGGCCGTTCCCGGGTGAAGGCGTCGAGGACGGCGAGCAGCTTGCCGCCCGCCGTCCGCCGCGCCTGCAACGGCCCGGCACGGCGGCCGCTGGTCACGGGACGTCGATGGTGACGACTCCCGGGCCCCCGTCGGCGCCGGAGAGCCCGCCGGTCCGGGCGCTGACGACGCGGGAGACACAGCACTGCAGCCGGTCACCCGCCCGGTGCTGCTCGTCGCTGAGGAAGACGTCGCGGTGGTCGATGACGCCCTCGACGTCGAGGACCTTGACCTCGCAGAGGCCGCACTCGCCGCGGCGGCAGTCGAACATCATGTCTGCTCCGCACGCCTCCAGCGCCTCGAGCATCGACACGTCGTGCGGCACCAGGGTCTCCAGGCCCAGCCGCGGGATCCGCACGGTGAACGCCTCGGGAGCGAACCGGCCGCTGCTGCCGAACGTCTCGAATCGCAGGTCCGCCGGTCGCCGTCCGGCCTGGGCCCAGGCGGCCTTGATCGCGTCGAGCATGGGCGTGGGACCGCAGACGTACAGCTCCCCGCCGTCCGGGACGCCGGCGACGAGGTCGGCGACGCCGAGGGAGCTCCCCTCGTCGTCGATCCGCAGGTCGAGGCGGTCGCCGTGTTCGGGGACCAGCTCGTCGAGGAAGGCCATGAGGTCCCGCGACCGGGCGCCGTAGACGAAGCGGTAGTCCGCGCCGCGGGCCTTGAGCGCCTTGCCCATGGCCACCAAGGCGGTGATGCCGATGCCTCCGGCGGCCAGGACGTATCCGGGCTTGCCGTAGTTGAGCGGGAAGTTCTGCAGCGGCTGGGTGATCGACACCTCCTGTCCCCGCCGCAGGTTGTGCATGTAGGCCGAGCCACCCCGGCTCTGCCGGGCCAGCTGCACACCGAGGACCAGCTCGGTGCCGTAGCCGCTCATGCCCACGACGGAGTACGAGCGGATGTCGGCGCGACCGTTGACGTAGACCCCGATGTCGATGTGGCTGCCGGGGGGCGCGGGCGCCTCGAGCCGCTCGGGCTCGAGGACGATCCGCCGGACGTGCTGGGCGACCTCGCGGACGTCGATCACCCGCGCCCTCCGCCACCGCTTGGCGCTCGTGGCTGCCATGTCGACTGCTCCGCTACAGCCCGCGGCCCATGAGGCCGGCCGTGGGCTGCTCCCGGTGCCGGGCCACCCCGCCGGCCACCTCCGCTGCCTGACCGGTTCCGCCGTCGCCCGGCGGCTCGGCGTTGGCCGCGGCGGTGACCTCGGCCATCGTGGCGGCGGCGCGCCCGGCCTCGTCGCTCACCGCACCGATGTCCGAACCGAGCTCGGCGTCGATCATGCGCTGCACGATCCGGCGGGTCCACATGCTGCCCGCGTCGATGTTGAGGTTGTAGAAGTCGTAGTCGGGGTTGGCCTCGATCCCCCGCTGCTGGGCCTCGAGCATCAGCTCGTCCTCGAAGAAGACGTTGGACACACCCTCGCGCAGCCGGGTGGTGATCACCTGCTTGTCCAGGCACCAGTCGCGGGCGAAAGCCCACAGGTAGTGGCAGGTGTTGTCGGTCTCCGGTGTCATGGTGTTGATCACCGTTCCGGTGACCCCCTGGCTGCGGTCGCCCTCGGGTGCACCGGTACCGGCCTTGGCCACGCCGACGTCGATCGCGATGGTCGACGGCGCCGTGTAGTGGATGATCTGCCAGCGGTCGACCGGCCCCTCGTAGCCGGGGAAGCGGTCCTGCAGGTTGCGCTTCCAGAACGGCGGCGGGTCGATGCCGAGCATCCACTTGGTCACCGTCACCGTCCGCTCGGTGTGGGTCACGGTGAACTCCGACTCCGACAGCGCGTCGTGGCCGATGCTCGACCCGTGCACGAACTGCTCGTGGGTGAGGTCCATCAGGTTGTCGACGATCAACTGGTAGCTGCAGTTGACGCGGATCGTCTTGCCGTCGCCGGCCCAGTCGGGGTGCTCGTTCCAGTACAGGTCGGGCACCAGCGCCGGGTCGGCCAGCGCCGGGTCGCCCGGCCAGATCCACACGTAGCGGTGCCGCTCCACCACCGGGAAGGAGTGCACCGTGGCGCTGGGGTTGATCGTCTCCTGCGCCGGCATGAACGTGGCCCGGCCGTCGGGGTCGTAGCAGATGCCGTGGTAGCCGCACATGATCTCGTCGTCGCCGCGCAGCTTGCCCATCGACAGCGGCGCCAGCCGGTGCCAGCAGGCGTCGGCCAGCGCGACCGGACGACCGCCGGTGGTCCGGTAGAGGACGACCGGCCGGTTGGCGACCGTCGTGGGGAGCAGGTTGCGCCCCACCTCGTGGTCCCACGCCGCCGCGTACCAGGCGTTGAGCGGGAACGAGCGGAAGGCGGCGTGCCCGGTCGGGCGGCCGATGGAGGCGGGAGAGGTCGAACCGGTCATGTCGGGTCCCTTCAGAGGTCTCGGAGTCGGGAGACGTTCAGGCGGGGATCGGGTCCTCGTGGTGGGCCGGTGACTCCCGGACCATCGCGTAGAGGAAGAAGGAGACGATCATGATCCCGGCGGCGAGGTAGACCCCCGGAGCCCAGCTGCCGGTCGCGTCGCGGAGGATGCCGCTGACCACCGGGCTCAGCACGGCGCCGATCTCCGAGACGAGGTTGAGCATCCCGAACGCCGAGCCCCGCTCGCTGGCGGGCACCAGGTCGCCGGTCATGCCCTGCACGATCGGCTGGAGCGCGTTGAAGAACACGCCGGAGCTGAACAGCAGCAGACCCAGGAGTGCCAGCGAGGGCAGCTGGTCACCCTCCCCACCCGAGATGCTCCAGCCGAACAGGAGCACCAGCACCGAGTAGACGGCGGTGCAGATCAGCGCGAGTGGCTTCCTGCCGCGGCCGCTGCGGACGGCGCGGTCGGCGAGCCAGCCGCCCACGGGGAAGCCGAGGATCCCGGCGCCGGCGTTGAAGGCGGCGGTCAGCGCGGCGGCCAGCAGACTGCTCTCCGCTGCCTCCCGGACGATCTGCACCGACCAGAAGCTGAAGAACCACAGGTTCCACAGGATCGCGATGTAGGCGATGTAGATCAGCCACATGTTCCGGTTGAGCAGGGCCGCGCCGCGACCGGACTGCTTGACGCTGCGCACGATGATCGCGATGTACACGAGCGCGATGACCGACGCGATGGTCGCGGTCAGCCACTCCGGCCACTGGAACGTCTCGGCCATCAGGAAGAGGCCGACGATGACCAGGAAGGTCGGCGTGGAGAACAGCAGCAGCCGCAGGAACGGCGGCCCCAGCCGCAGCGCCCCACCGAGCTTCGACCGGAAGAAGACGAACGCCACCGCCGCGACCACGAACGTGAAAGCGGCGAACACGAAGAACGGCATCCGCCAGGCACCGTCGCCCATCCCCAGCGACTCGCCCCAGGCGATCAGCAGCGGCGTGGCGATGATCCCGACCGTCAGGCCGATGGACAGGCCGGTGATCACGATGCCCAGACCGAGCGTCCGCTGGGCCGCCGGGGTGTGCGTGATGATCAGGGTCCGGTCGTTCGAGTAGAAGACGCCCTCGCCCAGCCCGGTCAGCACACGGGCCGCGACGAACGCGACCAGTCCTGCCACGAGGCCGGAGACGACGGTCAGGACGCCGGCCGCCAACAGCGAGACGATGATCATCTCGCGGTGCCCGAACCGGTCACCGAGCCGCCCGCCCGGGTACTGAGTGAGCATGTAGCCCAGGAAGAACATGGAGCCGACCAGGCCACCCACCGTCGCCGGGTTGGACGCGTCCCCGATGAACCCCGACTCGGTCTGGATCATCCAGGCGATGACGGGGCCGGTGACCGTCCGGTCCGCGTAGCTGACCACCCAGCCGAGCAACAGCACCGCCCACAGGGCCCGGTAGGGCACGACGGGTCTGTCGTCGCGGCCGGCGTCGAGGAGCTGCTCCTCCCGGGCGGTGTCGCTCTCGAAACTCCCTGAAGTCATGCCTCGCTCCTCCGTGAGGGGGGCGTCGTCGATGGTGTGGGCGACGTCCGAGGGAAGGGTGATGGAGCTCACCGCCCAGGGTGTATGCGACTTCCATGTGACGGAAGACAGATCTGGCCGCATCTCGGCGACGATCCCGTCTCTGCTGATCACGACACCCTGGACCACTGCCGGACATCGGCGACCGGCTGGACGGCGCCACATGGTGGTCAGGGCGGGTGGCTGCGACGTGCGAGGACAGAGGTACGAGTCCCCCGGCCGCCAGCGTTGAGTGCCTCCGCGGGGTCGCCGCACGCGTCGCAGGGCAATGGTGGTCAGACCGCCTGGCAAAGCAGTCAGGGGCCGTTCCGGATCTCTCCGGACACGACCCCTGAGCTGCGGCTTCCCGCTGTCGGGCTGACAGGGTGCGAACCCTGCGACCCCTTGACCCCCAGCCGTCGGCCGCGGGTCCGCGACGGTCCGCCGAAGTCCGTTTCGGCAGGTCAACCGGCATACGGAACGACGGCGAACGGTGGCGGACCTCCCCGAACAGGGCTCAATGGTGATCAAGATGGTGGTCAAGGATCGCCGCCGCGAGGTGCCTCTGTGCCGAACTCTGGTCCTCCTTCGCCTGTCGCTGAGCGTGACGATGTCTCGGAGGGTCATGCCCGTGAGCGGCGTCCCGGCCTGCAGGGTGCCGCTGTCGCTGTGCCGCAAGGCCTTGCCCTGGTCGTAACCGGCTCGAGCGGCGGGTGGACGCAGCGACGAGTCCATCGCCTTCGCGCCGAACATGGGCTCGGCCTGTGGACGGTCTGCGCCTGACGTGCGCGCCAGAAACCTGC
The DNA here is from genome assembly GCF_054050015.1 of Geodermatophilus sp. SYSU D01176. Taxonomy (NCBI): domain Bacteria; kingdom Bacillati; phylum Actinomycetota; class Actinomycetes; order Geodermatophilales; family Geodermatophilaceae; genus Geodermatophilus; species Geodermatophilus sp. SYSU D01176. The sequence goes on from NZ_JBJGYN010000076.1 coordinate 12,752, forward strand.
TCTCCGGGTGCCCTACCCCGTGCCGATGAGTGCGGCAGAAACCTGGCTCCCCGCCTCGAGGCAGGCCCCCGCCGGTCCGAGCGGGCTGCGGTGGGGCGCCACCTCCGGACGAACGGTGCTCAGCTCTGCGGCACGCCACCCCCGGAGTGAACTGAGCAGCGCCAACCCCTCCGCCCGTTCGAGGTCGGCTACGTGGAGCACCCGCTCCCGCAGCCGGCCCGCCTCGAGCAGACGCGCGCGCTCGACCCCCGGGAGGCACCCCGATTCCAGTGGAGGGGTCCACCACTCCCCGTCGAGCTTCAGCGCCAGGGTGGCCCGGGTGGCCTCGGTCAGTTCTCCGCGGGTGTTCAGCATGATCACGTCGTCGACGTCGGGGCGCCGGTCGCGTCGCCGGTCGTACGGCTCCCGCATGCTCGTCTTGTGGTGGAGCCACGTCTCCTGGGCGTCGACCGGATCGTCGTCGACCGCGAGCAGCACCGGGCCGGTGGACGGCACCGGCAGCGCCGCCACATCGACGGCGAGACCGCCGTCGCGGCGGAGCCGGAGCCGGACGCGTGCCGCCGGCTCGCCCGCCAGCCGCGCGGCCAGCACGCGTCGCGCCGTTGACAGGTCGAACCGGAACCCCAGGTGCCCGGCCGAGTCCGCCAGCCGCTGCAGGTGCCGGTCCCGGTTGCGCAGACCGTGCTCCGGGTCATGGCGCATCGTCTCCAGCAGCTCGAACACGCGGGGTCGCGCGGTGAGGACGGCGGCCTTCGCGAGGACCTCCGCGTGCTCGGCCGCCGCCTCCGACCCCCACGTGATGCCGCTCCCGGTGCCGTAGACGGCCTCCCCCGAGGTGGTGTCCACCACCGCGGTGCGGATGGCGACGCTGAACCGCGCCCGCACGGGCGCGTCCGGTGGGCCGACGATACCGATCGCCCCGCAGTAGACCCCGCGGGGGTCAGGCTCCAGGGACCGGATGATGTCCATGGAGCTCGCCTTGGGTGCTCCCGTGACCGAGCCGCAGGGGAAGAGCGCCCGGAACAGCTCCACCAGGCCGGTGCCCGGGCGGAGGCGAGCCGTGACGTCGGAGGTCAGCTGCAGCACGGTCTCGTAGCGTTCGACGGTGAAGAGCGCGGGCACCTCCACGCTGCCGAGCTCCGCGACACGGCCGATGTCGTTGCGCATGAGGTCGACGATCATGACGTTCTCCGCCCGCTCCTTGGGGCTCGAGTGGAGCAGGTCGGCCAGGCGCCGGTCTTCGTCCCCGTTCCGGCCTCGCCGCGCCGTTCCCTTCATCGGGCGGAGCAGCACCTGGTCACCGCGGCGCTCGAAGAACAGTTCGGGGCTGGCGCTGGCCACGGCGAACCGCCCGAGGTCGAGGTAGGCGTTGTAGGCGCCGCGCTGGCCCAGTGCCAGGTCCCGGTAGAGGAGGAAGGGGTCCCCTGGCACGCGGCCGGACATCCGCACGGTCAGGTTGCACTGGAACGTGTCCCCGGCGGCGATCCGCTCCCGGACCTCCCGGACGCCGTGTGCGTGTCCGGCCGGTGTCCACGTGGGTCGCCACCGGGCGGTCGGGGCCGGGCCGGCGCCGGCCGGCTGCAGCGGAGGCAGGGGAACCGGCTCGTCGCAGATCCCGAACCAGACCAGCGGCATGCCCATGGGCGTGGACGGGTGCACCGCGAGCTGTGGATCCAGCCCCGCGGCGGCCTCGTAGGCGACGTAGCCGAACGCCCACCGCCCGGCGTCCGTGGCCCGCTGGACCTCGGCCAGCACGGCGACGACTTCACCGGGGTGTTCGGCCACCAGGATCCGGTCGGGCGCGGCACACCGGAGCGCCGTTCCGGTGCGGAGGTCGTCGAAGCGGGCCCAGGTCACTGCGGCACCGTTGCCCCGTGGACGGCGGCGAGCAGGTGGAACGAGCCGCTCACCACGACCGGCAGCGCCTCGTCCGGCTCCTCCGCGGCACGGCTGACCGCGAGCACCGGGTTCCGCTCCACCGCTGTCGCGAGGCCCCGGTCCGCCGCTGCTGCGGCGACGAGCTCGGCCGGGACGGAGGCGCCGGCGGGGTGGTCGCCGCCGGCCGAGCAGAACTCCGTCGCGACGACCACGGACGTCACCGGCGCGACGACGTGCAGGGCGGCGTCCAGGTCCTTGTCCTGCTTGAACGCGAGGACCCACGGGAACCGGGCGCCGGGGTGGACCTCCTGCAGGGTCGCCACCAACGCCGCGAGCTTCATCGGGTTGTGCGCTCCGTCGAGGACCGCGGTCCGGCCGCCGATGACCCGGCGTTCGAACCGGCCGGGCAGCGTGGCGCTCCGCAACCCCAGCCAGACGGCGTCCGCGTCGAGGCCCCACCCGTCGCGCGCCGCCAGCGCCTCGACGGCACGCAGCGCGAGATGGGCGTTGCTCGCCTGGTGCCGCCCGGTCAGCCCCAGGGACAGGGGCGGTTGGCCCCGCAGGCGCAGCTCGGTGCCGCCCGGCCCGGTCCAGGCCCGCACCGCCGGGGGGCCCAGGTCCACCCACCGGAGAGCGCAGCTCCGGCGGGCTGCCTCTGCGCTGAGCACGTCCTCCACTGCGGGACTGCCCTGGCGAGCCGCCACGGCGCGACCGCCGAAGGGCAGGATGCCTGCCTTCTGGGCCGCGATCTCGGGGAGCGTCGCCCCGAGCAGGTCCTGGTGGTCCAGGCCGATCGGCGTGACGACCGCGAGCTTGTCCGCCCGGGAGATCGTGTTGGTGGAGTCGAGCAGTCCCCCGAGCCCGGTCTCGACGACCCCGTAGTCGACCCGGTCGGCGAACAGGCTGAAGGCGATGCCGTTGGTGACCTCGAAGAAGGACGGCCGGCCGTGCCCGGCCCGCTCCACCGCCTCGACCGCCGGCCGGATCCGTTCCAGCTCCGCGTCGACGAGATCGGCTCCGGCGGGGGCACCGTCCAGCAGGAACCGCTCGAGGAGGCTGTGGACGTGCGGCGACAGGTGGGTACCGACCCGGAAGCCGTGCGCCCGGAGGAGGCTCGCGACGAAGGTGCTCACCGACCCCTTCCCCGCGGTGCCCGCCACGTGCACGGCGCGGAAACCGTCCTGCGGATGCCCCAGCTCCCCGAAGAGGGCACGGGCGCGCGCGAGCCCCACGCCCGCCGGGCCCCGCTGCGGGCCGAGCTCCTCGTACAGGTACCGGTGGACGCGGTCGAGCGCGGTCCGGGACGAGGGTGTGCCGGCGGGCGACAGCAGGCCGGCCGTCCCGGTCGACATCAGACCTCCAGCGACCGGTTCACCGGAAGACGACCGTGCTGGCCCCGTTGAGCAGGACCCGCCGCTCGCAGTGCCAGCGGACCGCCCGGGACAGGGCCAGCGCCTCGGCGTCCCGGCCGACGGTGGCCAGCGCCCGCGGGTCGTGGGCGT